>JAYQUR010000328.1:0-4079 GCA_038148075.1 Alphaproteobacteria bacterium
GGGATACGTTTCGTATCCCGGCCCGCCCGCGCTTTTTCGCGATTATTCGAGTTCCACGGCATACGTATCGAGAGGCGGCGTTTTTTCGACGAGTCCCTGTTTTTTCAGGAACGCGGCGAATGCTTCGTAACGCTTCCGGTCGAGCGCGCCCGGGCGGAGCGCGAAACGGGGGAGCGTGTCCCGCCAGGCGCGCCTGTTCAGTTCGTCGTTTAGCTCTTTGCGGCCCTTGATGAACAGCGCCCAGGACTCGTCCGGGTGATTGACGAGGTACTGGACACCCCGTTCGATGGCGGCGACGAAGGCGGCGATCCGGGGGGTCGAGATGTCCTTCCGGTTGGCGACGACGATCAACTCGTCGTAGGCCGGCACGCCTTCCTCTTCGACGTAGAAGGCGCGGCCCGGTTTCTTGAGAATATCTAGCTGGTTCAGTTCGAAATTCCGGTAGGCGCCGATGACCGCGTCGACCTTGCCGGAAATGAGGGCGGGCGACAGGGAGAAGTTCACGTTCACCAGCGTCACGTCCTTCAGCGTGAGACCGTGTTTCTCGAGCATGGCGCGCAGGATGGCGTCTTCGAATCCGCCGACCGAGAAGCCTATCGTGCGCCCTTTCAAATCGCCGATCTTCTTGATAGGTCCGTCTTTCAGCACCACGAGCGAGCTGAGCGGCGTGGCGACCAGGGTGGCGACGCGGACGAGCGGAAGCCCCCGGTCGACCTGCATGTGAAGCTGCGGCTGATACGAGATCGCGAGGTCGGCCTTGCCGGCGGCGACGAGCTTCGGCGGATCGTTGGGGTCTGCCGGCGCCTTGAAATCAACGTCGATGCCCGCCTCCCGGAAGTAACCGCGTTCCAGCGCTACGTACAGCGGGCCATGGTCCGGGTTGACGAACCAGTCGAGCAGGACCGTCATCCGGTCGGCTGCCGCCGCCGGCAGGGCGAGGCCGAGCCAGGACGCGGCGGCGAGGGAGAGCATGAATATCTTCATCTTGTTTCCTCTTCGGGGTGGGATTCCGCCTGCCAGGGTACGAGGCGCCTCACGGCAGAGTCGACGGAGAAGTAGAAGACGCAGCCGATGACGGCGAGGACGAAAAGGGCGGCGAACATCAGATCGGTCTGCACCCGCGCATTGGCGTGCAGCATCAGATAGCCGAGGCCGGCGCTCGAGCCGACCCATTCGCCGACCACCGCGCCGATCGGCGCGACCGCCGCCGCGACCCGCAGGCCGGAGCCGAGAGCGGGGAGGGCGGCAGGGAGCCGGATATGCCTGAGTTCGGACCAGCGGGACGCGTTCATGACGCGCGCGAGATCCGTCCAGCCCGGCTCGGTTCGGCGCAGCCCGTCGTAGAAGGCGGCGGTTACCGGGAAGTAGATTATCAGCACTGCCATCGCGATCTTCGACTCCATACCGTAGCCGAGCCAAAGCGTGAGCACGGGGGCGAGCGCGAAAACCGGAACCGCCTGACTGACGACAAGAACGGGAAGCAGCCAGCGTCGGGCGGATCTGAAATAGCTCATCGACAGGGCGCTGGCGGTGCCGACGGCCGTGCCTATCGCGAAGCCCGCGATTATCTCGACGATCGTCGTGCCGGCATGCCGTGCAATCAGGCCTGCACCTTTCTCGAATGCCGCAATCACCGCGCCCGGGCCGGGGAGGATGTAGGTCGGCACGCCGCTCGCCCATACGATGGCTTGCCAGACGGCGACGAGGCCTGCGAACACGACGAGCGGCCGGACGAAGAACTGTGGACGCGCGATCCCGTTCATCGTCCGGCAGTCTCCGCGCCCGCGCGTGCGAGCTCTCCGAGAAGCCGCGCATGTTCGCCGATCAGCGCCGTATCGTCCGCCGGGCGAGGCGGAGGGCCAGGCGGATGCATGGGCGCGCCGAGGGTCGCAGGCCGACCCGTCATTACGACGATGTCATGCCCCAATCGGAGAGCCTCGAGCGGGTCGTGCGTGACCAGCAGGACCGTGCAGTCCGCGAGCATTCGCGCTGCGACGTCCTGAAGCTGCAATCGGGTGATGGCGTCGAGCGCCGAGAAGGGCTCGTCCATGAGCACGATCGGGCGTCGTTCCATCAGCGTCCGGGCGAGAGCGGCGCGCTGGCGCATGCCGCCGGAGCATGCGCCGGGGAACAGCGAGCCGCTATCGCCCAGACCGATTTCGTCGAGCAGGGCGTCAGCGCGCGCCCCGGCGTCCCCGGTCCGGTCCCCGCGCAGGCGCGACCCGAGCAGCAGGTTGTTCCGCAGCGTGAGCCATGGCAGCAGCAGGTCCTGTTGCGCCATGTAGGCGACGCGTCCGTGCGCGGGCTGGCCGTCGTCGCAGACCACCCGGCCGTCGGCGCCCTGTTCGAGCTCCGCAATCAGGCGCAGCAACGTCGTCTTCCCGACGCCGCTCGGTCCCAGGAGGCAGGTCCACCGCCCCGGCGCAAGATCCAGCGCGAGCCCGTCGAACAAAACGGTTTCCCCGTAACTCAGGCGGGCGTTGCGGACGGAAATACCGGGTGGCGCTGTGGGGCTGGCGGAGGAAGCGGAGAGAGAGGTCATCGGTACTCACTGATCCCTTCGCCGGCATTACCCGGATCAGGTTCCAGGGGTCGTCCGTTGCAGGACCTCTCAGCCGGCCGATCCGGCTCCCCCCAGTGTTGCGAGACGAATATGAGGCGGGCGACCGGGAATGGCAAGATGGCGCGGCGCTGGATCGGAGACGTCGCAACCACTATATCGCTGTCATGATCAGAATCGTATCGGTTTTCATCCTGGCGCTGTTTCTGGCAGGCGCGGAAAGCGCTCCGGCGGCGGCGCAGATGCAAGGAGGTCTGGCGACGTTCCGGACCGGAAGTCTCGTAATCGAGTCGGGGGGGAAGACCCACCGGTTCCGGGTCGAACTTGCAACTACATCCAAACAGCAGAGCCAGGGGTTGATGTTCCGCCGTCATCTGGCGGCGGACGCGGGGATGCTGTTCGTCTACCGGCGGTCGTCGGAAATCTCGATGTGGATGCGGAACACCTATATCCCGCTCGACATGCTTTTCATCCGGAAAGGCGGCACGATCGCCAGGATCGCCGAGAGAACGGTGCCGTTATCGGAAGAAATCGTATCGTCAGGGGAACCCGCAATAGCGGTGCTGGAACTGAACGCCGGCACGTCTGCGCGGCTGGGTATAAAGGCGGGCGACAGGGTCAAGTCGCCTGCGCTGCCGGGCGGGGCAGACTGATTGCAACGTCCTGACGGGCGGACATCTTCGCCCTGGGGTCAGGCGCCCTGTTTTCCCGCTTCGGCGATCTGCGGAATCTTCTCCCAGTTCTCGCCGGCCGCGACCATGCAGGTCGGACCGTTCGGCATCGTGATGATGATCGTCCAGCTAGAACCGGTCTTGCTGGAAAGGACCTCGAGAACGCCGCCATTGTTGGCGAGACCGAGAGCAACCGGGGTTTCGGTATACTTGGCGGAAAGATGCTTGAGTACGTCGCCCCGCTTGGCGCAGGCCATCTGCTATTGCGCCGCTGCCGGGAGGCTTGCCGCCGTGACTAAAGCGACCGTCGCCGCTGCTTTACCCAACATGATCTTACTCCTTTGCTGGCACTAATAGGAGTGCTGCGGAGTTATCATCAACTTAGGGTCGTTAACTTTCTCTTACTTGCGACGCAATTAGGTGAATATTTCGGAAAATTCGGGAAGTTTATTTTTTCCGCGCGATCAGAATGCCGTCGCCGACCGGCAGGACCGACATCGAAATCCGGCCGTCCGCGCGAAGGCGATCGTTGAAGGCGCGCATGACGCGACCGTGCTTTCGCGACGGGGCGGCATCGGGATCGGCGACGGCGCCGCCTTGGAGCACGTTGTCGAAGACGAAAATGCCGCCGGGCCGGACCAGATCGATACAGGTGTCGTAATAGGCGCCGTAGCCGGGTTTGTCGGCGTCGATGAAGGCGAAATCGACCTTGCCGACGAGACCGGGAACGAGGGGCGGAAGCCGGTCGCTGATTTCGCCGTCATGAAGCTCGATCCGGTCGGCAACGCCTGCCTTTTCCCAGTATTTGCGGGCGAGGGCTTGGGCATCCTCGTTGACGTCTATGGCGA
>JAYQUR010000329.1:0-4042 GCA_038148075.1 Alphaproteobacteria bacterium
GGGCTGCTCGGCATTGCCGTGATGGCGTTCGCCGTCGGCGCCGGCGGATATGCCTGGCTCGGGACGTCGCTCCCCGCCCTGGACGGCACCGAGGCTCTCCCGGGACTCGCCGCGGATGCCGAGGTGATCTACGACCGCAACGGCGTTCCCCATAACGCCGCGGCGTCTGCCGCGGACGCCTATCGGACGCTCGGGTACGTGCATGCGCGCGACCGTCTGTTCCAGATGGATTTCATGCGCCGGCTCGGCGCCGGACGCCTTTCGGAGGTTGTCGGCCCCCAGACTGTCTCAATCGACCGGACAATGCGCATTCTGGGGTTATACCGGCTGGCAATGGGTGCATTCGACCGCCTGCCCCGCGAAACGAGAGACGTTCTGGTCGCCTATGCCGAGGGCGTAAACGCGTGGATCGACCGAACCGGCGCCGCCGCCCCGCCACCCGAATTTCTGCTTCTCGGATACCGGCCGTACAGGTGGACACCGGCGGATTCGCTCGTCTGGGGCCGTTTGATGGCGCTTCGCCTCGCCGGCAACTGGCAGACGGAAGCATTGCGCGCCGCCCTGTCCGGAAAGCTCCCTCCCGACCGGATCGCCGACCTATGGCCGCGCGACGACGGCGGCGTTCCCGCGACCGTCCCGACGGCGACAGATAGCGCCGCAATTCGCAATCTTTTGGGCCGGGTTCTTGCAGAAGCTCCGGATGAAATTGCTCGGATCTCCGCGTCGAACTCATGGGCGGTTACCGGCACCGCTTCGGAAACCGGGCAGCCGGTGCTCGCCAACGATCCGCATCTCGGCTTCAGGGCGCCCGTCCTCTGGTATCTCGCCCGTATCCGGGCGCCGGGGATCGATCTGACAGGAGCGACGGTGCCCGGCGTCCCGTTTCATGTCCTCGGGCACAATGCCCGTGTCGCATGGGCGTTTACGACCACGGACAGCGACACGCAGGACCTGTTCGTCGAACGACAGGTCCAGGGCCGTACCGAGGCATACGAAACGCCGGACGGACCGGCAACCTTCGGACGCCGGATCGAACGGATCGACGTCAAGGGCGGGGCGCCGGTTGAACTCGTCGTTCGCGAAACGCGCCACGGACCGGTGATTTCGGATCTCGTCGGCGGCCTCGAAGGCTTTACGCAGCCGGGCGACGTAATCGCTCTCGCCGCGATGGCGCTCGCGCCCGACGACGAGACGCCCAACGCCCTTCTCGCAATGAACCTGGCGCAGGATGCGTACGCCTTCCGCGACGCGCTCCGCCTGTTTCACGCACCCCAGCAGAACGTCACCTATGCGGATGCCGACGGTAACATCGGCTTCGTCGCTGCGGGTCGCGTTCCGATACGCCGGCAAGGCGACGGCAGCATCCCCGTTCCGGGCTGGAGCGGCGCATACGACTGGACCGGTTTCATCCCCTACGAGGAATTGCCGCGGGTCGAGAACCCGTCGTCGGGACGTATCGTGAACGCGAACCACCGCGTCGCCCCGCCCGGCTATCGCTGGCACCTGACCCACGACTGGGCAGCCCCCTATCGTGCCGCGCGCATACATGCGGTGCTGGACACCGGGCCGTCGCACGGGATCGACGCCGCGGCGGCGCTCCAGAACGATTCGAAATCGGGGGCTGCCGTCGAGCTCCTGCCGGTGATGTTGTCGCTGCTCGATACCGGCGACGGGACGTCGAGCAAGGCCGCACGGATCCTCCGGGACTGGGATGGCGACATGAACCGCGATCGTGCGGCGCCGCTGATCTTCACGGCTTGGCTGGCGGAGACGAACCGGGGCCTCTACGCCGACGAACTCGGGGACGATTTTGCCCGTTTCTTCGGCGCCCGCGCCGTCGCAGTCCGACGCATGCTGGCCGAAAGGCAGGTCTGGTGCGACGACGTCGGGACCGACAGGCAGGAAAGCTGCGCCGAGGTCGTCACCGCGGCGCTGGCCCGGGCCATCGACAGCCTGACGGCGCAATTCGGCGACGACCTCGCGACCTGGCGCTGGGGCGCCGCCCACCCCGCCTCGTTCCGTCACCCGGTATTGACCCGTGTTCCCGTCATCCGGCGCATCGCCGACATCGAAATAGAGAGCGACGGCGGCGCCTATACCGTGAACCGGGCGCAGTATCGCCTGTCGAACGGTTCGTCGCCCTTTGCGAGCGTGCACGGGCCGGGGTTCAGGGCGATCTACGACCTGTCCGATCTCGCGGCGTCGCGCTATGCCATCGCGACAGGCCAATCGGGCAACCCGCTGTCGCCGCGCTATCGCGACCGTGTCGAAGGCTGGCGCGACGGCCGTTACCTGACGATCGCGCAGGATCGCGCGACCGCCCTCGACGGCGCGATGGGAGTTCTGAAGCTGGTGCGCGCAAGCGACTGAACCGCAGAGCGGAAACGGGTCAGCCGACCTTGCCGTAGGAGCCGCGGAAATAGAGCAGCGGCTTCGCGTTATCGCCGTCCTGCTCGTAACTCATTTTGGTCACTTCGCCGACCATGATCAGATGATCGCCGCCCTCGTACATGGCGTGCTTCTTGCACTCCAGAACAGCCAGCGCACCGTCGAACACGGGGCAGCCGTTCTCGCCGTAGCCGTGATCGATGCCGTCCCACTTGTCCTCGCTGGGCCTGGCGAAATTGTTGGAGAGGTCCTGTTGGTCTTGGTGCAGCACGTTGATGTTGAAGTGCCGACAGGACTCGAACGCCTCGAAACTGTTGATCTTGGCGTCGACGCAAAACAGGACAAGTGGTGGATCGAGCGACAGCGACGTAAAGGAATTTGCTGTAATACCGATCTTTTCGCCGTCGTGATCGAGGGTCGTGACCACGGTCACGCCGGTCGCAAAACAGCCGACGGCGTTGCGATACTCTCTTTGGTCCATTGCCATCCGGCACTTCCGATTTTCGTTGTCTTGGGTCTTGCCCCCTGTTGCAAGGCGATACTAGTGAAATATCCGATGTTGTGAAGGGCCTCGGCCCACCGGCACTGGAAATTGTCCCACCTGCGTGGGGCCGCTCGGCTCAGATGCGCGCGCGCTCGAGAGTCGCCGGATGAAAAAGCTCCGCCGGGTCCATTTCGCGGGCCGCTAGTCCCTGCGCTTTCGACCATCTGCACATGGTTTCGAGTTCCGGCAAGTTTTCCCGGAAACCGTAGGGCCAGAAATCTTCGCCCATCAGTTCCCGCGTTTCCGCGAGTTCCGCCGCGATCCACGGCACCGAGACGGCGAGCGCCGTGATATCGGACATGTCGGCGAAGCAGACATCCTTCGCTTCGGTGAATGCCTTGAGAACGCTGGAAGCGAGCCACGGATGCTCGTCGGCAAGCGCCCGCCTTATCGCCAGGACGTGCATGATCGGAAACAGTCCGGTCCGGCCGTACCAGTCGCGCTCGGCCGCGCGGAAGTCTGGAAAGAGCCGGGCGATATCGGGGTTTTCCGGCCGGAAGCAGGACGGCGCGCGCGCCGACACGAGCGCATCGATCTCGCCGTCGGCGAGCATCGCGGATAGCGTCTTGTCGTCCGAAATCTGGGAGACGGAAATCTCGGGCGGCAAGTTCGGCGGAAATTTCGGCCGGCGCCCGCCCTCTTCCAGTCCGCCGGTCAGCCACCGGATGTCCGACGGCGCCACGCCGTAGTCGTCCTGCAGAATGCCGCGAATCCAGAGAGACGCCGTCTGCGCGTAAACCGGCACGCCGACGTCCCTGCCCTTCAGGTCTTCGGGTTTCTCTATGCCGGCGTCGGTGCGGATGTAGAGCCCGGAATGACGGAACAGGCGCGACGGAAAAACCGGTACGGCGATGTAGTCGTCCCATCCCGTCGACCGCGCGAGGATATAGCTCGACCCGGACAGTTCGGTGACGTCGAACTCGTGGTTGTTCCAGGCCCGGTAGAATATCTGTTCCGGGTTCATGGAAAGAAAGTTGACGTCGCACCCCTCGATGCCGACCCGCCCGTCGGCGATCGGACGAACCCGGTCGTACGGTCCGGTGCAGACGGAGAGCGGAAGCCGCGCCATTCCGTCTATTCCTTCGGTTTTGCAGCCGCCGTGAAATAGGT
>JAYQUR010000330.1:0-4020 GCA_038148075.1 Alphaproteobacteria bacterium
GTACTTGCGCGCTAAGACGGACGAGTCGTGCATCGCCGTCATGCCGTCGAGCATCGCCTCGATGCGTTCCTCCGCAATGCCTTCCTTTAGGACGAAGGAGAACAGCCCGCTTGCGCCGGTGAAATCGCGCTTCCACAGCTCGTGGCCCGGAAACTCCGGCAGCGCGGGGTGGAGGACGCGATCGACTTCCGGGCGGGCCTGAAGCCACTTGGCGAGCGTGATACCGGTCTGCATGTGGCGTTCGAGGCGAACCTTGATCGTCCGCAGGCCGCGCAGCGCGAGATAGACGTCGTCCGGTCCCGAATTGCAGCCGAGCGCGGAGGCCGACGGGCGAACGATGGGCCATTGTTCCTCGGTCGTGGTGATGAGCCCCATCATCACGTCGGAATGGCCGACGATGTATTTCGTCGCCGCCATGGCGCAAACGTCGACACCGTGTTCGAACGGCTTGTAGTAGATGCCGGCCGACCAGGTGTCGTCCATGATGACGACGCAGCCGCGCTTGTGCGCTTCGGCCGCGATGGCGTCGATGTCCTGCATCTCGAAGGTCTGCGAGCCGGGCGCCTCGACATAGACGATCTTCGTATTGTCCTGGATGAGGTCCTTGATCCCCGCGCCGATGGCGGGATCGTAGTAGGTCGTCGTCACCCCGAAGCGGCCGATGATGTTGTCGCAGAAGTTCCGCGCGGGACCGTAGACGCAGTCGACCATCAGCACGTGATCGCCCTGCTTCAGATAGGCGAGCATCGCCGCGTTGATTGCCGCGAGGCCCGACGAGACCGCTACCGAGCGGTAGCCGCCGCAGACCGCCGCATAGGCCTCTTCGAGCGCCTCGTGCGTCGGCGTGCCGTGCCGGCCGTAGGTGTAGACGCCCGGTTCCCAGCGGTTGTCGCGACGGCGCTTCATCTCGGCGACGGAGCCCCAGGCGATGGTGGAGGCATGGTAGACGGGCGGGTTGATGATGCCGTGGTTCGCCTCGGGGTCGCGCCCTTCATGGACGATCTTTGTGTCTTCTTTCACGTCGGTACTCGGATGTGGAAAATGGAAAGGGGGAGAATAGTGGGTTTTGTTTTGTTGCGGAACCGGCGCTCAGGTCTCCACCGGCGTATCCTTGCGCGTGCCCCAGTCGGTCCAGGAGCCGTCGTAGATCGCGACGTCGTCCTTGCCGAGAAGGTGCATGCCGAGGGTTAGGACGCAGGCGGTAACCCCGGAGCCGCAGCTGGTGACGACCGGCCTGGACATGTCGATCCCCGAGGCGGCGAAAGCGGCTTCGAGGTCGGCCTTCGATTTCACGGTCTTCGTCTCGGGATCGATGAGCTGGCCGAACGGAAGGTTCCGGCTGCCCGGAATGTGTCCGGACCGGCATCCCGGCCGCGGCTCCGGCTCGGTGCCGGCGAAACGCCCGGCGGCGCGCGCGTCGAGCACCTGTTCTGCCTTGCTGTCGATGTTGGCGACGAGCTGGGCCGCGTTGCGGACGGCGGCGGCGTCGAAATGCGCCTTGTAGGAGGTCTCGGGGATCGGGCGCGCTTCCGTTTCGGTCGGAAACCCGTCCGCTTTCCACCTGATCAGCCCGCCATCGAGCACCGAGACCTTTTCGTGGCCGAACGCGCGGAGGCACCACCAGACGCGCGGCGAGGTCATCATCGCCACGTTGTCGTAGACCACGACATGATGCTCGTTCGAGATGCCGAGCGCCTTCATGTGCGCCTCGAAGGTCGCTTCGTCGGGAACCATGTGGGGCAGCGGGTCGTCGGGATCGGCGATGGCGTCGAGATCCCAGAACACGGCGCCCGGAATGTGGCCTTCGTTGTAATCCTCGATGCCCTCGCGGTCGACCGTCGGCAGGTGCCAGGTCGCGTCGACGATGCGGACGCCCGGATCGCCGAGCCGGTCCGCCAGCCAGGCGGTATCGACGAGAGTGGGGACGGTATCGCTCATGATCTTCTCTCCCGTTTAAGTGCCCGCGTCGCGGCGCAGCCGGTTGCGGTTGATCTCCAGCCACTGCAGCGCCGCGATGGCCTGCAGGTGCTTGATCGTGCCGTCGTGCATCAGGGCGCGCGCGTCGTCGAAGCCGTGCACCGACACGCGGATGTCCTCGTGCTCGTGATCGAGCCCGTACACGCCGCCAGCGCCCGAGGCATCGACGATCGCGCACCAGATCGAGACGATCTCGGACACGATGCCGGAACTCGACAGGGCCTCGCAGACGAAATGCAGGTCCGATGCGGACAGACCGGCCTCTTCGAACAGCTCGCGATGGGCGACCTGTTCCTCGGTCTCGCCGGGGTCCTTGACGCCCGCGACGATCTCCATCTGCCAGGGCACCAGTCCCGCCTGCATCGCTCCGATGCGGAACTGTTCGACGAGCACGACCTCGTCGCGCACGGGATCGTAGGGCAAAACGCAGACCGCCGTGCCGCGGTCCAGCACCTCGCGCGAGATCTCGTCGGACCAGCCGCCGGCGAACAGCCGGTGCTTCAGCCGGTACTCGAAGAGGCGCGAATAGCCGCGGTAGGCCTCGATCTTCTCGATGATCTCGATGTCGTCGGCATTCATGGGGCGAGACTAACGAATTCGCCCGCCCGGGACGATAGCGCCCCCGAAAAATCTCCATGGAAAAACCCCGCCGCACGGATCCGTGGGGCGGGGGTTCTTCGTTCCGGTTCGGATTGCCGTCGAAATCAGGCGTCGACGGTCCACATCTGCGCTTCCGGGTAGCGCGTGCCTGCGGTGAAGTCCGGCGGGATGGAGTCCGCGAGCTTGTCGAGATCGGCGGGCGAGAGTTCCACGTCGCACGCCTCGATGTTGAGATTCAGGTGGTCGAGCCGCTTCGAGCCCGGGATCGGGATCACGTTCTCGCCCTGCGCCAGGCACCAGGCGAGGGCGATCTGCGCCGGAGTGCAGCCCTTGTCCTTCGCCAGCGCCTCGATCGGCGCGACGATGGCGGCGTTGTGCTTCAGGTTGTCGCCCTGGAAACGCGGGTGCTCGCGGCGGCGGTCGTTCTCCGGCATGTCGCCGTCGGACTTGATCGCGCCGGTCAGCATGCCTCGCCCCAAGGGCGAGTAGGCGACGTAGGAGACATCGAGTTCGCGGCAGACGGGCAGGTGGTCGGTCAGCGCGAACTGGGTCCACAGCGACAGCTCGCTCTGAACCGCCGAGATCGGATGGACGGCGTGCGCCTTCCGGAGCGTCGCGGACGAGCATTCCGACAGGCCGAGATACTTCACCTTGCCCGCGTCTATAAGGTCCTTCATCGCGCCCACGGTCTCCTCGATCGGGACCTGCTGGTCGACGCGGTGCTGGAAGTAGAGGTCGATCACGTCGATGCCGAGGCGCTGGAGGCTTTTGTCGCACGCCTCCTTCACGTATTCGGGCCGGCCGTCGGCGCCGCGTTCGGGATCGCGCGCGTAGATGTTGCCGAACTTGGTCGCGATGAAGGCGTCGTCGCGGCGGCCCGCGATGGCCTTGCCGATCAGCTCCTCGTTCTTGCCGCCGCCGTATGCGTCCGACGTGTCGATGAAGTTCATGCCGGCGTCGAGCGCGGCCTGGATCGTCGCAATCGATTCCGCGTCGTCCGCCTTGCCGTAGATGCCGGTCATGGTCATGCAGCCGAGGCCGATTTCGGATACCTGGACGTCGCTGTTGCCGAGCCTGCGTGTCTTCATTTGAACCTCCCAAGGGTTTTTCCAATGTTATGGCTCACGGTCCGAAGGCGGGCAACAACGGATCGTGAAAGTTTCTAGCGACGGCGAGGCGTATAATCGAGCCGCACAATCGAGGACGACCGATGACCGTTATCTCGCAAAGAATCCATTTCGAGGGCGCGCAGGGCGATTTGCTCGCGGCGAGGCTCGACAGCGGGCCGGGAGAGCCGAAGGCATATGCGCTGTTCGCGCACTGCTTCACCTGCTCGAAAGACGTCTTCGCCGCCGCCCGCATCGCCGAAGGGCTGACGGCGCACGGCATCGCCGTCCTGCGCTTCGATTTCACCGGCCTCGGCGCCAGCGAGGGGGAATTCGC
>JAYQUR010000331.1:0-3993 GCA_038148075.1 Alphaproteobacteria bacterium
ACGTAGTGGAAGTCGCCGGGGGTTCCGTCGACGGCGGAGTACATGTCCATCGGCGAGACCATGATCCGGTTGGCGAGCGTCATGCCGCGCAGCGAAAGCGGCGCGAACATTGGCGGCGGCGGATCGTTTGCGGGAAAATCGAAGCCCGCCCGCCGCACCTCGCCCGCGAACCAGGCATCGACGCGGTCGACGAAACCGGCGTCGCGCAGCCGGAGATTGTCGTAGGTAACCTGCTTCGAGCGCGACAGCATGGAGAAGCAGGCCTGGATGGGCGGCATCGACTGGTAGCGGTGCGGCTCCTCGGTCCAGACGACGGACACCTCGGACGCGTGCTGGGTCTTTTCCCCTTCCTCGCGGCGCAGCTCCTCAAAGCGCGGCAGCGCTGCGGCGACCCTGCCGGTCTCGGCCAGTGCGTCCTGCAGGGCGATCGCGTCTTCCATCGCGAGTTTGGTGCCGGACCCGATGGAATAGTGCGCCGTCCGCAACGCGTCGCCCAGCAGCACGATGTTGTCGTGATGCCAGACCGGGCAGCGGATCATCGGGAACCGGCGCCAAACCGACTTGTTGGCGATCAGCCGGTAGCGCCCGCCCTCCAGCCGGTCGGACCACAGGTCTTCCATCCAGGCGACCAGCGCGTCCTCGTCGAGACCTTCGACCTCCGCAGCGGCGCTTTCCCACGTGCGCTCAGGCGCCTCGACGATCCACGTCGCCATGCCGGGCTTGTACTGATAGGCGCCGAGCACCCAGATGCCGTGACGGTCCTCCGTGAAATCGAACGTGAAGGCGTCGTAGGGCCTGGTCGAGCCGAGCCAGACGAACCGGTTCTTGCGGAGTTCGATGTCGGGCCGGAAGAACTCGGCCCAGGCATCGCGGACGACGCTGTTGACGCCGTCGGCGCCGACCAGCAGATCGCAGTCCGCCGCGAGCGCACGCGGATCGTCGATCGCCGCCTCGAAACGGAGCTCGACCCCAACGGCGCGGCAACGGTCCTGCAGGATCGCCAGCAGTTCGGCGCGGCCGCAGCCGCAGAACCCGTGACCGGACGAGCGGATCGTCTCGCCGTGCATGACGAAGTCGATCTCGTCCCAGTAGGCGAACTGCCGGGTGATCGCCTCGTAGCTTTCGGGATCGCGGGCGAGGAAATGATCGAGGGTCTCGTCCGAAAAAACGACGCCGAAGCCGAACGTGTCGTCGGGCCGGTTGCGTTCGTAGACCGTGACCTCGTGCGCCGGGTCTGCCTTCTTGGCGAGAAGCGCGAAATAGAGCCCGCCGGGCCCGCCGCCGACGATGGTGATGCGCATGACGTCCCTCCCCATTTATCTTATATGTAAGATATTTACAGATTAGAGGTCAAGGCGTAGGCTTTCCCGATGACCGCAACCGCCCTCGACGACGACCGGACCGCGCCGGCCAGCGAAGACGACCTCCTGTCGCTGCGGCTCTGGCTGCAGCTCATGAAATGCGGCAAGACCGTGGAGGCCGCGGCCGGCGGCCAGCTTCACCGCGAACACCGCCAGAGCCTCGCGCGGTTCGACGTGCTGTCGCAGCTTCACCGGCTGGGCGGCGGCTGGCAGACCGTGGGCGACGTCGCGGGTGCCGTGATGGCGTCGAGCGGCAACATCACCGGCCTGCTCGACCGGATGGCGGCGGACGGGCTGGTCAAGCGACGCGCGAACCCCGCCGACCGGCGCAGCCACCAGATCGCGATGACCGATGCGGGGCGGGCGCTGTTCGACCGCATGGCGGGCAACCATGCGCGCTGGATCGGCGATGCGCTGGACGGGGTGGGCGAGCGCGACAAGAAGCGTCTGATCGAGCTTCTCGTGAAAGTTCGCCGCAGCGTCGAGAATGCAGCCGACCCCGAGCCCCCGCGCGCCCACAGGACCACAGGATAAAGAAATGGCCGACAAACCGACGCTGAAGCTCCCGGAATCGCGCGAGGCGATCCTCAAGATCCAGAGCGAACGCAAGCGCGCGGCGTTCGAGATGGCCAAACAGGCGCCCTGGTACAAGGGCAAGCTGGAGCATATCGACGCGAACCGGCTCGACGACCCCGAGGTGTGGCAGCAGATCCCGATCGTCGACAAGGACGCCCTGCGCAAGCTTGATCACAAGACCTTCATGGAGCAGTTCTGCATCGCGCCGAAATCCGACATCGCCGAATACTGGCGGTCGGGCGGCACGACGGGAACGCCGGTCTTCTATCCACGGACGTTTCTCGACGTCGAAGTCGGCATGATGAGCTGGTCGCGGTCGTTCCCGGCGATGGGCATCCGTCCGGGCGATCTCTGCCACATATCGTTTCCCATCGGCATCCACCCGGCGGGCCAGATCTGGGCGCGATCCGCGCATGTGTGCGGCATCGGGATGGCCTGGGTCGGTGCGGGCAACGCTGTGCCGTCGGCGGCCCAACTGGCCCTCATCCAGTCGCTCGAACCGACCGTACTGATCGCGATGCCGAGCTTCGCGCTCCACCTCTCCAACCTCGCCGCCGAACAGGGCATCGATCTCCGCGAATCCAGCGTCAGTAAGATCGTCTGTTCGGCGGAACCCCTGTCGGACGCCAAGCGCGAGAAGCTGAACCGGACGTGGGACGCCGAAATCTTCAACGTGTTCGGGATGAGCGAGGCGGCGCTGATGGGTTCCGAATGCGGCGCGCATGACGGAATCCATATCTGGACCGACATGTTCCATATCGAAGTGGTCGATCCCGAGACCGGCGCGATCCTGCCGCCCGGCAGCGAAGGCCATTTGTGCCAGACGCCATTGTGGACGGGCCATGCGACGCCGTTCCTGCGGTGGAATTCCGGCGACATCGTCGAATTTGTCGAGCGCGGCGAGAGCGACAGCCCGTTTGCCGAGCTTTTCCCGATGATCCGGCACGCCAACCGCACCACCGGCTTCTTCAAGATCCGCGGCGTCAACGTGAACCACGCGGAGTTCGAGGATTTCGTCTTCGCGATCCCGCCGGTCAACGATTTCCAGGCCGTGCTGGTTACCGACGACGATGACCTCGAGACGCTGAGCGTCCGGATCGAGGTCCGGCGCGGCGACGATGCCCGAAGCGTCGCCGACGATCTGGCGCGCCGGATCAAGTCCACCTTCGAGGTGTCGCCGCGAGTCGAGGTTCTGGAGATCGGCACGCTCGCGCGCGCCTTCGAAAGCTCCATCAAGGCGCCCCGGTTCGTCGACGAACGCAAATAGATCCGCCCCTCCCGCCGCTGCGCGACCGCCTGCGCGAATTCGGCGCGGGAAATCGCTCGATTCCGGGCCCACCCTTTCCCTGCATCGCCGAAATCTCTAAGCTGACGGGATCAGAAGGAGTTTGTTTGGAATGAGCGGCGTCGATCGAGCGAACGGACACAAGCCTGCTGGCATTTCGTCCCTGTTTCACCCGGCCCTCGCGGGCGCGCCGCGGCCGGACCCGGCTGCGCTGGACTACGATCTGAACAAGGCGCTGTCGTCGGTCGTCCCGCTCCAGGCGCGGGCGCCGGAAAGCGCCTTTTCCGCCTCCTATCTCGGCACAGAACGCGAAGGCAACGCCGTCCTGATCTCCGAGGACGGCCTGCTCCTGACGATCGGATACCTGATCAACGAATGCGATCTGATCACCGTCGGCACGAAGATCGGCGGCGTCGCCGAAGCGCACGTCGTCGCCTACGACTACGAAACCGGTTTCGGCCTGATCCGGACCACTGGCGACCTCGGCCTGCCCCATATGGAGCTCGGCTCTTCGGCAGCCGTGTGCGAAGGCGACACGCTGACCGTCGGCGCCCACGGCGGCGCGGCGCAGGCGATCGCCGCCAAGGTCTCCTCGGTCCGCGAATTCGCGGGCTATTGGGAATATCTGATCTCGGGCGCGATCTTTACTGAACCGCCCCACCCGATCTGGTCCGGCGCAGCGCTGATCGGCCGCGACGGCAAGCTGGCCGGTATCGGCTCGCTGTTCGTCCAGGACGCGGAGGAGGAGAACGCCGACAAGCGGCCCGGCAA
>JAYQUR010000332.1:0-3616 GCA_038148075.1 Alphaproteobacteria bacterium
GATCCGAGGTCAGAGTTTTGGGCCGCTAATGACCCTGAGCGGACTCTTTCGCGCAAATAAAAACGGCGGTCCCGAAAGACCGCCGCTTTGATTTGCTGCCTGTGGGTTGGGGGTCAGGCAGAGCGTTTGCGTCTTGCAAACATCAATCCGGCGAGACCCAATCCGAACACAACGATGACCGAAGGCTCCGAAACAGCAGTCTGTTCGGCAACAACCATCAGCTGGAGGGCTTCGCGCCCCGCTCCAAACGAAACGATACCAATATCCCATTCGAGCCCGGTTCCCAACGCCGCACCGGTAAAATCGAAGATCAGCGACGTCAGGCTGCGCAGCTTAACGCCGTCGTATTCGTCCCCGGTTCTCGTTGTATCGGCGGGTACCGGCCGGCACGGGAATATGCTAGCACTGCGCCATGACTGAACCTTTTTTTGGGCCCATCAGCTTTGATGTCCGGATGTCAGGCGTAGAGCGGCGATCGGCGCGGTTGCCGGGGCGGAAGAACCATGAGAAGCCTTGATTTTTCCTACCGGTTTGTGATCGGCGACGGTGCAGCGTTGCTGCGCCCGGGGGAACTGCGCGGGCTCTCCGACAAGGTCGATGCGGCGGCGCGGCGGATCGAGGAGCGCGACATCGGCCCCGGCCTGCCGGGGGATGAACGCAAGCGCCGCGAAAATCTCGCGGTTCTCGACCTGCCCTATGCCTACGATTCCGGTCGCAAGCCGACGATGTTCACCGAAACCCTGACGCGTGCGAAGGGCGTCATGGAGGAAGGGGCCGCGCGTATCCGTGCCGAAGGCGGCCACTTCGTTCACCTTGGAATAGGCGGATCGGCCCTCGGGTCGAAGTTTCTCGTCGAAGCCCTGGGCGAGGCGCCGGGCAGGGGAAGCGGGCCGGCGGTCGATATCCATGCGCCGGACAACATCGATCCCAGCGTGATTGCCGGTATCCTCGCGCGGATCGATGCGCGGAAGACGTTCGTTAACGTCGTCAGCAAGAGCGGCGATACCGTCGAGTCCGTCGCGAATTTCTCCATTTTTCGGGAGTTTCTGGT
The DNA here is from genome assembly GCA_038148075.1 of Alphaproteobacteria bacterium. GTDB lineage: Bacteria > Pseudomonadota > Alphaproteobacteria > MPNO01 > UBA830 > JAYQUR01. Next base: position 1,052 of record JAYQUR010000332.1, read on the forward strand.
CTCGGCGGGCGTAACGGGAGACGAACTCGCCAAACGCATCTTCGTGACGACGGATCCCGACAACGGCTCGTTGATCAAGATCGCGCGTAGCGAAGGCTACACCGTGCTGCCGCTGCCCACGGCGGTCCACGGCAGGTTCTCCGTCTTCGCGCCTACCGGGCTGTTCACGGCGATGGTGGCCGGCGTCGATATCGATGCGCTGCTCGAGGGCGCGCGCGATGCCGACGCACTGACGCGGACGGCGCCGTTTGCCGAGAACCCGGCGCAGCTCCTTGCCGGCATTCACTATCTTGCCAATACGGCGCATGGCATAGAGGGCCTCGTGCTGCTGCCGTATTCGAACAGGATCGGGCTCGTCGCGGACTGGTATTCGCAGCTCGTTGCGGAGAGTCTCGGCAAGCAGGGCAAGGGGATCACGCCCATCAAGGCGATCGGCGCGACCGATCAGCACTCCCAGCTCCAGCTCTACAACGACGGCCCGAAGAACAAGCTGGTAGTCTTTTTCGGCGTCGAGTACCACGGCTCGGAACAGATGATGCCGCAATGGATTTCGGAGAATGACGGCTACGAGTATCTGGGCGGCCAGTCGATCAACAGGCTGCTCAACGCGGAGCGTCTCGGCACGGAGATATCGCTCTACCGCAATGGCGTGCCGAGCTGCCGTTTCGATCTCGATCGGGTCGAGCCCTATACGGTGGGCGCCCTGCTGACGATCCTCGGGAAGACCGTGTGCATTCTCGGCGAGCTGTACGGCGTCAACGCCTTCGACCAGCCGGGCGTCGAGGAAAGCAAGATGTACGCGCGCGCCATGATGGGCAAGGAAGGCGCCGAGTACGACGAAATCCGGGACATGATCGCGCGCTACACCCGGTAGGTTCGCCGCACCGACTAGGGATCGTCCGTCAGCTTTCCAAGAAGTTCGCCGAGCATGGCCGCTTCGCGCTGTGAAAGCCGGTTAGCGACCTCGCGTTCAAGCGCGGCACGATAGACCGGCCACATTTTCTTCCGGAGAGCGTGGCCGGCGCCGGTCGCTTCAACGATTTGGCCGCGTCGGTCTTCGGCGGTTGTCCGGCGGACGACGTAACCGCTCTTCTCCATGCGGTCGAGCAACCGCGACATGTTGTATTGCGGCATCAACATCTCCGCCTGGAGACGGTAAGGGCGGAGCCCGCCGTCCGTCCGGCTCAGCTCCAGCAGGACATCGTACCAGGCCAGCGGCGGAAGACCCGCCTTCTTCAAATCGGCTTCGATCCTCTGCATCACGCGGTCTCTGGCGCGCACGAGGCGTACCCATGCGGCCACGTGCTCGTCGGCCATAACCGTTCGTTCCTTCGTCATGGCGAAGCATATACAGATTAATGCATCTGCATCAATATTGACAAAACATGCAAATGCATTAAATAACATGCATACGCATCTATTTGCCGGAGATATCGATCATGACCACCCTTACCCTCGTAAGCCATCACCTGTGCCCCTACGTTCAGCGCGCCGCCATCGCGTTGGACGAAAAGGGGGTTCCGTTCGAACGGGTTTACGTCGACCTCGCTCGCAAGCCCGACTGGTTCGTGACCCTGTCGCCGCTCGGCAAGGTGCCGCTCCTGAAGGTTCGCGACGGAGCGAACGAGAGCGTCATATTCGAATCGGTCGTCATCCTCGAATATCTCGAGGAAACGCAGCCCGTATCGCTGCATCCCGCCGATCCGCTGGATCGCGCGCGACACCGAAGCTGGATCGAGTTCGGCTCGGCGATGCTCAATGCGATCGGGCGCCTTTACAACGCGAAGACCGAAGCCGCCTTCGAGCGAGAGGCGGAGGCGATCGGGGTGATGGCCGACCGGATCGAGCGGGAACTCGCGGCGCGGGGCAACGGCCCCTGGTTCGACGTCGGCGGATTCTCGCTGGTCGACCCGGTCTATGCGCCCGTTTTCCGGTATTTCGATGTGTTCGAGCGCGAGGCGGGCGTCCGGCTTCTGGAGGGGCGCGAACGGCTTGCGCAATGGCGGATCTCCCTGGCCCAACGGGAGTCCGTGCGCGATGCGGTCGACGGTGGTTATGCCGCGCGGCTCAGGGAATTCCTGCTGGCGCGCGAGAGTGCCGTCAGCGAGCGGATCCGGAAGCTGTCGACCGTCGCCGCATAAGACGCGGCAACGCCGCGGCGTCCTATTCCGACTGCCTTTGCGAACGCATCGTTTCGCTCGAGCGAACGAATGAGAGCGTCGGCGAGCCACCGATGGCCTTCAACGTTCATGTGCATGCCGTCGCTCATGAGATAGGCGTCCGGATCGAAATCGACGGCAACGAACGCGTCGCCGAACACGTCGGCGAGGATCTCGTTATAGAGCGCGACCGATGCGCTGATGCCGGGCACGCGACGTTCGTATTCGGCGGTCGCCGGCGCGGTTGCGATCGCCAGGCAACGTCCCCCGGCCGCGTCCTTCATCGCTTGTGCGTAGCCCGGTAGGCGTCGGGGCGCGTCATGCGGACGCGGCGGTGCCGCCGCAGGAAACGTATCAGGCCGCGCGGCAGGCGTACGTTGAACGGAAGCCGCCGCAGGACGGCGAG
>JAYQUR010000332.1:3626-3981 GCA_038148075.1 Alphaproteobacteria bacterium
TCGACCCGGCTCAGGGCGCGCGGCGCGCAATCGACGATGCCGAAATGGAAGATGAAGAAGTGGAAACTGCCCGACAGATAGTTCATCTGGTTGGCGAGCGAATCTGCGGCCGCATCGCCCTGGGCGCAGTGCAGAATATCGATCCCGTATCTGTCCGCGACCAGCGCGGCGTATGTTTCCTCGTAAGAGACCCGCTCGGGCGCTCGGCGGGGCAGGCTCATCAAGTCGGTGACGAGGGCGATATTGGCCAAAATGCACGTTCCGTGTCTTTCGCGGCGGGGCGTTAACGGCAGGAGGGGCGGGCGTGGCGGGGGGGAGGCGGCGTGGCGGGCGGCAGGTGGGCGGGGCGCGGGCG
>JAYQUR010000333.1:0-3952 GCA_038148075.1 Alphaproteobacteria bacterium
GTCCGGACGTAACGTCAGGATGTAGTTTGCAGAGGCGGGCTCAGCCCGCCTCTGCCGCTTCTATCTCCGCCAGCGCCCAGACGCGCCCGACCGGCCCGCGGGTGCGCAGCAGTTCCTCGGCGATCTCTTCCATCTCTTCCGCACCCAACACTTCGTATTTGCCCATCGAGGCGGCGATCGCGGTGCGCCTGGCGTTGTCTTCCATGAAATAGACGCCGGCGGTCATTTCCTCGATATCGGGGCCGGTCACGACGATCCCATGGGCGCGCAACAGCATCGCACGGTGGTTTCCGAGCGTTTTCGCCATCTCGCGGCCGCGTTCCTCGGTCATGATGAGGCGCGAATCCGGATGGACGGGAATGCCGTCCTTGAAGATCGACGCCATGAAATAGGTCGGCTGGAGGTCGTGCTCCGACATCGAGAAGCTCGTTGCGTTATGCGTGTGGAAATGCGCCACCGCGTTGACGTCCGGGCGCACCTTGAAGACTTCCAGGTGGATCGGCAGTTCGCCCGGCAGCTTCACGTCGGTCCCGATCTGGTTGCCCTCCAGGTCGCATAGAAGAAAATCCTCCGGCTGCGACAGCTTGCCGAGCTCGTGCGGGGTCATCAGGACGATATTGGGGTCCTGGGTCCGCGCGCTGATATGGCCGAAACCGTCCACGAATCCCCGACCGTAGAAGAAACGCCACGCGATGCTGAGTTTTTCGCGCAGTACCCGTTCGTTGTCCGTCATGATTTTCCCCGATGCGCCTTCCGGCATTGGTGTTGTCCCCGAACGATTGTATTAGTTAGGCGAACGGCGGCAAAGACCGTCGCGGCCAAGTCCGAGAGGGAGTCGCATGAAGTTCGGCCTGTTCTATCTGCCCACCTATCTGCCCGGGAAACGGGATGTTCACACCCACATGCACAATATCGTGGAGCAGGTGGAGTACGCCGACGAGATCGGTATCGATTATGCCTGGATGGTGGAGCATCACTTCGTCCGGCACGGCGGGTTCCTGCCCGCGAACTATGCGTTCCTCAGCTACCTCGCCGCGCGGACGAAGAATATCCGTCTGGGCACAGGCGCGACCGTGCTGCCGCTGAACGATGCGGTGCGGGTCGCCGAGCAGGCGGCGACGCTCGACCAGCTGTCCAACGGCCGGCTGGATTTCGGCGTCGGGCGCGGCTTTATCAAGGACGAGTTCGACGCATTCGGCGTACCGATGAAGGAAAGCCGCGAACGTGTGGAAGAGGGGGTCGATCTGGTCCGCAAGGCGTGGACCGGCGAGCCGCTGGAATTCGAAAGCAAGTTCCGGCCCAAGATGTCGGGACTGTCCGTCCTGCCCCCGATCCGCCAGCAGCCGCATCCGCCGATCTGGAACGCCTGCCTGATGTCTCCGGAGAGCTTCGAGTGGACGGCGCAGGAAGGCCACAACCTGCTCTACGTCGCCTATCACGTCGATCATCCGGTCGCGAGCGAGCGCATCGGCTGGTACCGCGACGCGCTGCCCAGATACGGCCGCAAGGTCGAGGATTACGAGGTGTGCTGCGTCTATCACGCCTATTTCATGGACGAAGCGGACGACGCGAAGCTGAAGGGCATCGTGGACGGACCGATGTCGGAATACGCCGCGGCCGGGATCGAGGCGGCGAGCAAACCGCCGGACCCGGAGGCCTACAAGGGTTACGACCGGCGCGAGGCGGGACAGCAGCAGCTCGATTTCGAGCGCTATTTCCCGGGACGCGTCGTGATGGGCGGGCCGGACCAGGTAGTCGACCGGCTGGCCGAGCTGCGCGATATAGGCATCACCCAGGTGGCTTTCCTCGTCGATTACGGTTCGCTCGCGCAGGACGAAATAATGAAATCGCTGCGCATCTTCGGCGAGAATATCCTGCCGCGCGTCCGGGACCTCTGAGTGGCGGGACCGCTCACCGGCCTCCGCGTTCTCGATCTCAGCTCGGTGGTCCTCGGGCCGCTGGCGACGCAGACGCTCGGCGACATGGGCGCCGACGTGATCAAGATCGAGGCGCCGGCCGGCGATACGACCCGCTATACCGGCCCCAAGAAGTCCGCCGACATGTCGGCGCTGTTCATGGGGCTCAACCGGAACAAGCGTTCGCTCGTCCTCGATCTCAAGCAGGAGGAAGCGCGCGAGGCGCTGTGGCGGCTGATCGACGGCGCCGACGTGTTCCTTCATTCCATCCGCCAGCAAGCCGTCGACCGGCTCGGGTTTTCGACCCAGGCCGTTTGCGAGCGTAATCCCCGCATCGTCTACGGGGCCATCGTCGGTTTCGGTTCGGACGGGCCGTACGCCGGCCAGCCCGCCTATGACGACGTCATCCAGGGCCTCAGCGGCTCTACCGACCTGATGGCGCGCCTCGTCGGCGAGCCGCGCTACATGCCGACCATCATGGCCGACAAGACCTGCGGGCTGGTGACGGTGAACGCCATCCTCGCCGCGCTGCTGGAGCGCGCAACGTCGGGCAAAGGGCAGGCGATCGAGATTCCGATGTTTGAAACGATGGTCGGCTTCAACATGGCCGATCACATCTTCGGCCACACGTTCGTGCCGCCCGTCGGGCCGATGGGATATTCGCGCGTCCTCGCGCCCTCGCGGCGGCCCTACAGGACCCGGGACGGCTATATCTGCATGCTGGTCTATACCGACGGCCAGTGGGAGCGGTTCTGGTCAGAAGTCGGGCGCCCCGAACTGAATGAGGATCCGCGCTTCGACAGCCTTGCCAGCCGCGCCGACAATATCGAGGCGGTCTACAAGCTTGCTTCCGATTTCGTCGCCGAACGGACGACGGCGGAGTGGCTGGAGGTGCTGGAGCGGCTGGACATTCCAGGCGGGCCCATGGTGCGCCTGGAGGACCTCCCGGAAGATGCGCATTTGAAGGCGGTCGGTTACTTCGGCATGCAGACCCATCCGACGGAAGGCGACGTTCTGGTGCCCGCGCCTTCGGTGAAGTTCGACCGCACGCCCGCCTCGGTCGACCGACTGCAGCCGAAGCTCGGCGAGCACAGCGCGGAAGTCCTGCGCGAGGCAGGCTTGAGCGAAACGGAAATAGACGCGCTGCGCGCCAGCGGCGCGACGGTGTAGAGAAAACGGAGCGACGACATGAAAACCCTCGGTATCGGTCTTTATTGGGACGATTTGGAAGTCGGCGAGCAGTTCAGGACGCTCAACCGGACGATCACGGAGCCCGATATCGTCAATTTCATCGGCGTGACCGGCATGGTCGAGACGCTGTTCACCGATCTCACGTTCGGCGATCACGGAGGCGGTCCGATGGGCGGGCGTGTCGCGCCGGCGGCGCTGGTCTATACGATCACCGAAGGCTTGCTGGTCCAGTCGACGATGCAAACCACCGGCCTCGCGTTGCTCGAGGTCGAAAAGAAGGTGCTCGGTCCGGTCTTCGCCGGCGATACCATCCATGCCGAGGTCGAGGTGACTGCCGTGCGCCCGACCAGCAAGGGCAACCGCGGCATCGTCACGACGATGAACAATGTCCTCAACCAGAAGGGCGACAAGGTGATCGAATACCGGGCCGTCCGCATGATGGCAGGCCGGCCGAAGGGCTAGAGGCGAGATTTCCCGTTAACGCCGGGCCGTAGGCTCCGCTGCGCTTCCGGGCTGCCCGGCGGATTCGGGCGGCCGTGGGGCGGTCAGTTGTCTGTCCGGGTAGTTCCGGGATATAACCCCTCCCGGAAACCGGTGCGTCAACGGGATGACAAATTCCCGACGGCGCGGAGGCTTGAGCCGGTTTTCCGGGCGGCTGACGCCGCGATGGGACGCAAGATCTCAAGCACATGAGCGGTCTTCCGGGCAGCACACCCTGAGTGACCACATCTGCCGCCGACGAACGCGGCATCCCTACCGTTTTCCCCGCCGACAAACGCGGGATCGAAACGGCGAAAGGAGACGACATATGTGCGCAGCTAAGATGGAAATGCCGGGCATGGCGT
>JAYQUR010000334.1:0-3929 GCA_038148075.1 Alphaproteobacteria bacterium
GGTCGGAAGGAGCGTCCGGCAATGATGCAACGCATGGCCTGCTTCGAGAAGATCCGCGATCAGCGCGACGGCGCGATCGTCGTCGCGACCTATACCTCGGCCTTCGAATGGCACCGGGTCGACCCGAACCCGCTCAACTTCGTCAGCGTGGGCGCGATGGGCCAGGCGTCCTCGCACGCGCTCGGCCTCGCCATCGGCCTGCCCGACGAGAAGATCATCGTCCTCGACGGCGACGGCAGCCTGATGATGAACCTGTCGACGCTGACGACGATCGCCAACGCCGCGCCGCCGAACCTCGTCCACTTCGTCGTCGAGAACGGCACCTACGAGGCCAACGGCGGCCACCCGACCCCACAAACCGGAAAGGTCGACTTCGCCGGCATGGCGCGGGCGGCAGGCTATGCGCATGCCGCGACCTACGAGGGCCTCAACCAGTTCGCCGCAGACCTGCCGGAGCTTCTGGCGATGAAGGGACCGGTCTTCGGCGCACTCAAGGTCGAGGCGGGCGATGCCCCGCCGCTGAATTACGATTACGAGTGGCTGCATAGCGCCGAGCGCCGCCGCGAGTTTCGCGAAGCGGTGAAACCGCTTCTGAAATAGCGAAAGGTGCCCTCTCAGTCCTCCATCTCGCGGCGCACCGCGTCGGCCCCCGCTGTGCCTTCGTGGGCCAGCCCGACGAGAACGCCGGCGCGGTCGTCGGCATCGCGATTCTGGCTCATCTTCCACTTGCCGTCGATCTTCTCGACGTGCAGCTCGATGCCGGTCAGGCCCTTTAACTGCTTTTCGATATAGTCGGCGGGGGCGTCGTCGACCGACCAGGGCGTAGTGCGTTGGCTTTCGTGGCGACCGGTCAGCGATTTCAGGTGCGCGAGCAGTCGCTCGGGCTCCTCGACCGCCGACAGCGTGCCCCGCACATGGACGACCGCGTAGTTCCAGGAGGGCACGACGCGGCCGTGCTCGGCCTTGGAGGGATACCAGGAAGGGCTGACATAATGGTGCGGTCCCTGAAAGATGGCGAGCGCCATCGCGCCGCCCCTCGCCGCTTCGCCGAGCGGGTTGGGGCGCGCGACATGGCCGCGCAGAACGCCGTACGCGCCCTCGTCGGGATGAAAGATCAACGGGATGTGGTTGGCCTCCGGTCCGTCCGCGCCGTTGACGACGACGGCAGCGAACGGAAACGCGTTGATCAGCGCGCGAAGCGCCTCGGGTCGCTCTTCGCGGAACAGCGGCGGCTGGTACATGTTCTTTCCCGTCTGTCGTTGCTATCGGATCGATGGGGCGCGTGGCTATAGCACGGCGGCACGCCCGCGAAACCGGCCGACTACCCAAACTCCTTCAATTCTGCAGGATAAGGGATAAAGTGATCCCATGGAGCGACGCCTCGCCGCGATACTTGCCGCCGATATGGTCGGATTCAGCCGCCAGATGCAGACGGACGATGTGGGCACGCTGGCCAAGCTCCGGGAAATCAGATCTTCCGTCGTCGAGCCGGAAATGGCGGCCCACCGGGGCCGCATTTTCAAGACGACCGGCGACGGGTTCCTCGCAGAATTCCAGAGCGCGGTCGACGCGATCCTCTGCGCCGTCGCGATCCAGGACGCCGTGAACCGCCGTAACGTCCCGGTGGCGTACGCGGAACGCCTTCTGTTCCGGATGGGGCTCAACATCGGCGATATCATCGTCGAGGACGGCGACGTCTTCGGCGACGGCGTCAACGTCGCCGCGCGGCTCGAGCCGCTCGCACCGGCCGGCGGCATCGTCGTCTCGGAGACGATGCGCGACCAACTCCTGAACAAGGCCCCGGTCGGCTTCGATCCGATGGGACCGCAGAAGCTGAAGAATATCGCCGGCACGGTCGAAGCGTTCCGGGTTCTTCCCGACGGGACCGCATCGCCGGCGGCTCGGTCCCCGGCGACGGCGCACGATAACGACGATGCGGTGCCGACCCTCGCGATATTACCGTTCGAGAACATGAGCGCCGACGCCGAACAGGAGCATCTCGGCGACGGCATCGCCGAAGACCTTATCTCCAGCCTGTCGCAGATCGGCCATCTGTCGGTCGTGCCGCGGGCGTCCGCCTTCACCTTCAAGAACCGCGGCGCCCGCAGCGAGGAGATCGGGTGCGAGCTTGGCCCCCGCTATATCCTGACAGGCAGCCTGCGCAAATCGGGCGACCGGATCCGGCTCTCCGTGGAGCTTACGGACGCGCGCGACGACAGTCTCGTCTGGTCCGCGCGCTTCGACCGCCGGCTCGACGACATCTTCGCCGTTCAGGACGAGATCACGCTGACCATCGCCACAGCCCTCCAGGTGCAGCTCACCGAGGGCGAGCAGGCGATGCTGCGCTACACGACGACGAACAACGTCGAAGCCTGGACCCGCTTCATTCAGGGGCTGAGTTTCTTCCGCACCGTCAGCGCGGAGACCTACCGCCGCGCGCGGCGGTGCTTCGAAGACGCGCTGGCGCTCGATCCGGACTCGGCGCAGATCCGGGCGATGCTCGCCTGCACGCTCGCGATCGAAGGCCGGTTCCACCGGACCGTGAACCGCGACGAAACGCTGGCCCGCGCCAAGGAGCAGGCCGATGCGGCGCTGGCGATCGCGCCCGACAATCCCGACGCGTGGGCGGCGCTCGGCTACTGGCACATGAGCCACCGGCGGCTCGACGAGTCCGCCGAGGCCTACGCGAGGGCCGCGAGCCTCGCGCCGGATCACGCCGATCTGCGCGCGCTGTCCGCCCTCGCCCTCACCTTCGCGGAACGACCGGAGGAAGCGATCCGCGAGACGCTGACCGCGATGCGGCTCAACCCGTTCGGGCCGGGCTGGTACCGCGGCATCCTCGGCCACGCCTACCGATATGCCGGCAGATACGACGACGCGATCACGGTGCTGTCCGAGTACAACCGCCAGAGCCCGGGCTTCGGTCTCGTCGATATCGTGCTGACCTACGCGGACATGGGCGAGACGGAGAAGGCGCGGGAAACCGCGAAGGCACTGATCGCTGCACGGCCGGAATTCACCGTCGAGAAATGGGCATTGACGCAGAACTGCGCCGACCCTGAAAGGCTCGCCCGGGACCGGCGGTCGCTGACCGCCACTGGCCTTCTCTGAAGACTAACCCGCATCCTTTCGACGACCCATTTCCGCCGCTGCCTTTTTCCGCCAGTCGTCGTAGGACGAAAAGCCCGGCATCTCCTCTAATGCGGCACCGACGCGATGGAATATCTCCTCGTCGGTCATCGTGTCGAAGTCGAACGGCACCGCCGACGGCGCATGCACGTACCACGGCGAGGGCGTGAAGATCTCGATCGTGTTGCCTTCGGGGTCCCTGAAATAGAGGCTCCAGGCGACGCCGTGCGCGCGGGTCTGGATGTCATGCGCCTCGTCGTCCGCCGTGACGATTTCGTGCATCGCCCGGACATCGGCGAGTGTCGGAACTTTCAGGGACAGCTGCACGATCTGCGACGGCGCATCCGCCGGCCGGCCGGGCACGAAGACGAGCTGGTGATGCTCCTCCGGGTTGCGGCTCATGAAGACGTATTCCGGCGCGCCGGGCGTATCTTTCATCGACGGCAACGGGCCGCGGTCCGTGACCGCGAAGCCGAGCACGCGCACGTAGAAATCGACCATGCATTCCAGATCGGTGACGCGGATTCCGACGTGGCTGATCTGCGCGTCGGGGATCGCGGTCACGGGATCAGGACCAGTAGATGAAATTGCCGTCCGCCAGCCGGCCGATATAGCTGCTGACGCCCATGCGCCGCTGGGCGCCATCGACCGCCGTCCATTCGTGGGGGTTGTGCGAGTTGAACACCACCACGTCGCCCCTGGCAGGCGCGTAGCGATGCGTTTCCGCACCCTCGACGTAGGACCGGTCGAAGCCTTCGATCTCGATCCGGCCGCCGGGGCCGGGCTCGACGCGATAGGGC
>JAYQUR010000335.1:0-3918 GCA_038148075.1 Alphaproteobacteria bacterium
GACCCGCGTCGCGCCCGGCCTCGCCGAGGCCGCGGCGGCGTTCCAGGCGCCGGACGGAGCGGTGATGCCGTCCTTCGACAGTTTCGACCGGCCGTTCTCGCCGCCGTCGGTGCCGGATGCGATCCCCGGCGAAGAAAGCCGGTCCGCGGCGTCCTATCCGCTCGGCGCCGCGCGAGCCCAGTTGCACGAGACCTACATCGTCGCCCAGACCGAGACCGGGATCGTTATCGTAGACCAGCATGCCGCGCACGAGCGCCTTGTCTACGAGCGCATGAAGGCGGCGCTCTCGAACGGCGGCGTGAAGCGCCAGGGCCTGCTGATCCCCGAAGTCGTCGAGCTTGGCGAGGATGCGGCGGAGCGCATCTGTTCCCGCGCCGCCGAGTTCGAGGAACTCGGTCTGGCGGTCGAACGGTTCGGTCCCGGCGCGGTCGTCGTGCGCGAGGTGCCCGCGTTGCTCGGACAGGCCGACGTTGCCGGTCTTCTGAAGGATCTTGCCGACGATATCGAGGAATACGGTGCGGGTCTTGCCCTGCGCGAACGGCTTGAAGAGGTTTGCTCGACGATGGCGTGCCACGGCAGCGTGCGCGCGGGCCAGCGGCTCACCCCCGAGGAGATGAACGCGCTCCTCCGCGAGATGGAGGCGACGCCGCATTCCGGCCAGTGCAATCACGGCCGGCCGACCTATGTCGAGCTTGGCCTGGCCGAGATCGAAAGGCTGTTCGGCCGGCGATAGAGGCGTTTTCGGGACGGTGCGCTGCGTCCTAGAACGCGTCCGGCACTTCGCAGGGCAGGTAATGGCGCCGGTTCTGCGCCCTCAGCCGCCAGAGCAACAGGCCCGCGGCGGCCGTCAGTCCCGCGACGAAACCGGCCCACAGCCCCGCTCCCTCCATACCGCCGCGGAACGCGAGCCAGAGCCCGGTGCCGAGGCCGATTCCCCAATAGCTGAATCCGGCGATCACCATCGGCACTGCGGTGTCGTTCAGTCCGCGCAGCGCGCCGCTGGCGACCGCCTGTATCGTGTCGCTCGCCTGAAAGAAGGCGGCGTAGAGCAGGTAGGTCACGGCCAGCGCCAGTACCGCCTCGCTGTCCGGCCGGCTGCCGTCGAGGAAGATGGACGCGAACGTCTCGGGAATGGCGAAGACCGTTATCGTCGTGGCCGTCATGTAAACGCCGGCGATGCCGAGCGCCGTCCAGGCGGCGCGGTAGGCACCCGTCGCGTCGCGCCGTCCGACGGCCTGGCCGACGCGAACGGTGGCGGCCTGCGCCAGACCCATCGGCACCATGAAGGTAACGTGCGGCAGCTGGAGGGCGATCGTCGTCGCCGCAATGGTGAGTGCGCCGAACTGGCCGGCGATGAAGATCGAGCTGATGAAGAACCCCGCTTCGAGCAGCGACTGTCCGGCGATCGGCAGGCCGATCCGGAAAATCTCGCGGAACTGGAACCAGTCCGGCCGCCAGAATCGTCCCAGCACCGCGTATACGCGGAACGGACGCCGGTAGACGGCGATGGCGAGCAGGATGCCGAACATCGTCCAGTTGACGATGGCGGTCGCGAGACCGGCGCCAACGAGTTCCAGCCGGGGGGCGCCCAAATTCCCGAAGATCAGCGCGTAGTCCAGCAACGCGTTCAGCGGCACGCCGGCGCACATGACCCATAGCGCGACGACGGGCCGGTTCAGCGCCGAGACGAAGTTGCGCAGAACGGCGAATCCGATGCTTGGCGGCAGGCTCCAGATCAGGAACGTCATGTAGGCTTCGGCGTGCGGCACGACTTCCGCGGGCTGCCCGGTCAGCGCCAGGAAGTCGGGCGTCAGGCCGGAAAGCGCGACGGCCGGCAGGGTGAGGACCAGCGTCACCCACAGGCCCTGGCGGACCACCCGGCGGACGATTCGCGGCTTGCGCGCTCCGTAGGCCTGCGCGGCAAGCGCGGCCGTTGCCATTACGACGCCGAAGCAGGCGATCCAGACGAGAAAGAACAACATCAGACTGAGCGACGCGCCCGCAAGCTTCTCCGCCCCGAGCCGGCCGATCATCGCGGTGTCGGTGGTCATCATTCCGATCCAGGCGAGTTGCGTCAGCACGATCGGCGTCGCCAGCCGGGCCATGCCGTGCAGTTCTTTCGTCCAGGGACGGTCTATCTGAGGGGGGATCGTTGCGGTCATCGGTTTACGGGGCGCCGGAATCGTCGGGAAATAAAAAAGCGGACCGTGCGGCCCGCCCATCGCGCATCAAAGTGTTGGGCAAACGAAGGGCTATGAAGGCTGAAGGCCGTCGATTACGGCCACGACAATACGCCCGGCCGGGCCGAAGCCGCCGGAACCGATGGTCGAGATCGTGCGCATCGTCCGTTTCATGGTCGCGCGGGTATAGGCGACCGGGCCTTTGGGGGAAAGCGAAAAGTGTCGCCGTATGTCAGCGGGACCGCGATTTCGTATCTGCGGGTTATACTTTTCTGAAAAAAGTCACACGGGCCGCACCGTACTTGCGCGCATCCATCGATTCGAAGCCGGCTGGCGTTTCCACGTCCTCCTTCGCGCCGCTCTCGACGACGCAGACCGCGCCCGGCGCGATCCAGCCGGCCGCGTCCAGCGCCGCGAGCGCCGGGGCGCCGAGATCGGCGCGATAGGGCGGATCCATCAGTACCAGCGTGCACGGCGTGCGCGGGCGGACGGGATGCAGCGCATCGCCTTGCAGGATGTCGCAGCGGGCGTTCTCGCCGAGTGCATCGACGTTCGCGCGGGTGGCGGAGAGTGCCTCCCGGGAATTGTCCATGAAGGTGACATGCGCCGCGCCGCGGCTCAGCGCTTCGAGCCCCAGCGCGCCGGTGCCGCAGAACGCATCGAGTACGACGGCGTCGATGACGATCGATCGACCGCCGGCGCCCCAGTCCCGGTGGTCGAGAATGTTGAACAGGGATTCGCGCACGCGGTCCGATGTCGGCCGGACGTCGCGGCCGGCCGGCGCGCCGATGCGCCGGCCCTTATGCGTGCCCGCGACGATTCGCATTCTTCTGCCGCCCGCTATCGCTTGTTTCTCCCAACTGGTCGCGGAGGACGCGCCTTGGAACCTCCTCCACTTCCCCCCGCGGCATCTTGCCGAGCTGGAACGGGCCGTAGGCTATCCGGATCAGCCGGTTCACCGGATAGCCGAGATGGTCGAACAACCGCCGAATTTCCCGGTTTTTGCCTTCCTGCAGGGCGACGGTGAGCCAGGCGTTTGCGCCCTTGGCGCTGTCGACCGACGCTTCGACGGGGCCGTATTTCACGCCGTCGACGGTCAGCCCCTTGGCGAGTTTCGCGAAATCGTCCTCGGTCGGCGTCTTGTAGACCCGAATCCGGTAGCGCCGTACCCAGCCGGTTGCCGGGAGTTCCAGCTTGCGGGCAAGACCGCCGTCGTTGGTCAGCAGCAGCAGCCCTTCGGAATCGTAGTCGAGGCGGCCGACGGTCATGACGCGCGGCAGGTGCTTCGGCAGCTTGTCGAAGATCGTCGGGCGCCCGTGCGGATCGTGATTGGAGCAGATAAGACCGGCCGGCTTGTGATAGCGCCACAAACGCGTCGCCTGGGGTTGCGCGACAGGTTTGCCGTCGACGCGAATGTCGGAACGGTCGTCGACCAGCGTGCCCGGCTCGGAAATCTTGCGGCCGTCGACGACAATCCGGCCGTCGGCGATCCAGCGTTCGGCCTCGCGCCGCGAACAGATGACGGCGCGCGCCAGGCGCATTGCCGCGTTTGACGGTGCGGCGGACCTGGTGGCGGCGCTCGGTCAGGCTGCCCGCTCGGGCGGGGTGGGCGAGCGCGTGTCGGCGACGGCACGCGATCTCGAACGCCGCCCGCTGATGGCCCAGGAGCTTGAGGGTTTCGACACGGTGGTTTTCGACCCGCCGCGCGGCGGGGCCGAGGCGCAGACGCGCCAGATCG
>JAYQUR010000336.1:0-3912 GCA_038148075.1 Alphaproteobacteria bacterium
TCCACCGACTGTTCGGTCGGTGTCACGGAATCCTCCGAGCTGTGCAGAAGAAGAAGCGGCCGCGGCGAGATGTTTCCGACGACGTCGTCCGCGATGAATTCGTACATGCTGATCGCTGTATCGGCGGGGAACATCATGACGGAACCCGGGGCGAGATTCCGGCGCAGGTGTTCCGGGATCGGCACGATATCGTAGCGCGGCACCATCAGCGGCTCGCCGGTTTCCTCGCGGTGTTTCTTGCCGCGCTCCATCATGTCGACGAACTTGTTCCAATTCTCCTCGCCGACATGCTGGCCGCGGAACTTGCGTTCGCCGTCGCCCCAGCCGCCGGACGAGATGGCGGCGCCGACGCGTTCGTCGACGCCTGCCGTATAGACCGTGACTGCCGCGCCGAAGCTGGAGCCGATCAAGCCGATGCGGTTCTCGTCGACCACGTCGAGGCCCTGCATGAAGGTGATGGCGTTCTTCGTGTCTTCGACCTGTTCGAGGCAGATGATGTGGTTCTTCTCGCCCTCGCTCTCGCCGCAGGAGCGCATGTCGAAGCGCAGCGTCACATACCCCCATTCGGCG
Organism: Alphaproteobacteria bacterium; assembly: GCA_038148075.1. Taxonomy (GTDB): domain Bacteria; phylum Pseudomonadota; class Alphaproteobacteria; order MPNO01; family UBA830; genus JAYQUR01. The sequence goes on from JAYQUR010000336.1 coordinate 571, forward strand.
AACGTACGGGCCGGCCAGATGCAGCTGCCGCTTTCCTTGTTGCTGCCGAAGCCGTGCAGGACGAGGATCGCCGGCCGCTTCTCGCCGGCCGGCAAATCGTCCGGAACGTTGAGGATTCCCTGCAGCGTTAGCCCGTCAGACGTGAACGAAACCCGAGTTTCCATTTTTCCATTTCCCCCTGTTGCCCTGCGATGCGCATGTTAATGTGTGCCCGCCGTATGACGGCGGGATGAGCTTTACGAGATGAGTACATGGCCGTGAGCGACGAGACAATAAGCGACGCGGCGAAGACTCAGGGAGACGATGGCGCCCAGCCTTGGGTGCGCACGCTGTGGCGTGCCATTGCTGCCCTGATGACCTTCGCGGCGCTACTCTGGAACATCGATTTTCCGCAGGCGGCGGGTTTCGCGCCGGTCAACGAACAGTACTACGCCTTCATAATGGCGCTGGCGCTGTCTGTGGTGTTTCTGTCCGTCCGGATCAACCGGGCGGAGGGCGGGCACGTGCCGTGGTACGACATCGTTCTTGCGCTCGTCTCCGTCGTCGTCCTGTTCTACGTCGCGGCGAACTTCATCTACCTGAAGGACATCCACTACGCGGGCAGCACCGATCTCGCGATCGGGATCGGCGCCGTGGTGACTATCCTGATTCTGGACGGACTGCGCCGATCGGCGGGCTACGTCATGCTTATCGTGGCGGGTGTCTTCGTAATATATGCGCCTCTCGGTCATCTCGTCCCGGGGCAACTCGTCGGCTCCAAGGTCGAGTTGTGGAAGTTCTTCGCGAACATGGGTTTCAACCCCAACGCGCTGTTCGGCATCCCGCTCCAGGTCGGCACGACCATCGTCATCATGTTCATCCTGTTCGGTCAGGTGCTGATGAAAGCGGGCGGCGGCCAGTTCTTCACCGACATTGCGATGGCGACGGTCGGGCATCGCCGCGGCGGCGCGGCCAAGATTTCCGTCGTTGCGTCGGGCCTGTTCGGCACCGTCTCGGGTACGGCGGTCTCCAACGTCGTGACGACGGGAATCATCACCATTCCGCTGATGCGGCGTGCGGGATACAGGGCTACGCACGCAGGCGCAATCGAGGCCATCGCGTCGACCGGCGGCCAGTTCATGCCGCCGATCATGGGCGCAGCCGCCTTCCTGATGGCCGAGATGCTGGAGATCCAGTACTCGGAGATCGTCATCGCCGCGATCGTGCCGTCCCTGCTCTACTACTTTGCGGTCTTCGTCCAGGTCGACCTCGTCGCCGCAAAGGAGAACATCAAGTTTATCGACGACAGCATGCCGAAAGCCGGCGAGGTGCTGCGCGACGGCTGGCATTTCATCCTGCCGTTCGCGACGCTGATATACACGCTGTTCGAACTGAACCTGCCGCCGGAAAAAGCGGCGATCTATTCGACGGCGACGCTGGTTATCTCGTTCTTCAAGGGGTATCGCGGCGAAAAACTTCGCCCGGGCGATCTTTACGGCGTATTCGCCGATACGGGCCGCGTCGTGATCGAGCTTCTGATGATCGTCTCCACGGCCGGGTTCGTCATCGGCATCCTGAACCTTACCGGTCTCGGTTTCGCGCTGACCTTCGCGCTCGTCGGCATCGCGGGCGACAGCATGCTGATCCTGCTCCTGATCGCGGCGGTGATCTGTATCGTTCTCGGCATGGGCATGCCGACGCTGGCAATCTACGTGCTCCTCGGTGCGCTGATCGCTCCGGCAATCGTGGAGGCCGGCGTCGCCGATATCCCCGCGCATCTGTTCATCCTCTATTTCGGCATGATGTCGATGATCACGCCGCCGATCGCGCTGGCGGCCTTTGCGGCGTCGACGCTGACGAAGGCGGATCCCATGGCGACGGGGTTTGCGGCGATGAAATTCGGCTGGACGGCGTACCTCGTGCCCTTCCTGTTCGTGTTTTCGCCGACGCTCATCCTGTTCGGCGACCCGGTGGATATCGCTGTCGACGTGACGACGGTCGTTATCGGAACCTATTACGGCTCCGTTGCGGTCGTCGGCTACTTCAAGCGGAACATGAATCCGCTTGTCCGGGTAATACTCGGGGCGTCGGGGCTCGCGGCGATGTGTCCGCATAGCCTGTTCGAGGGGGCGCCGGCGGTGATCGCCGCCGGAGTGGCGGTCGGCGCGGCCGTTCTGGCATTCGAATTCGCCGCGGGCCGCAAGGCCGGCCGGAATGCGTCGCCAGAAATGCCTTGACGGGTCTACGGCGGCCAAACAGGATACGGCAAAACCAAGTTAAATTCGATTTCAGTCAGGGAGAAATTTCTTGAAATCATTGACTTATACGGCAGTTATCGCCGGTTCTGTTGCCTTCGCGGGCGCAGCCGCGGCGCAGGTCGCCGTTTTTGCGACGAACCCGCAGGGCAGCCTGGGTTATCGGACGGGCATCGCCGTTGCCAAGACCGTGACCGAGAAGGCGCCCGGAATTACGGGAAGGCCGCAGCCCATGGGCGGCTCCACGACCTACATTCCGATCGTCAACCGCGGCGAAGTGAACTTCGGCTTCTCGAACGGCATGGAGACGCTCTATGCCTACAAGGGTATCGGGACTTTCGAAGGGCGCGCGCAGCCGAACCTGCGCATGGTCGGCCGCATGTTCCCGCTGCGCACCGGGCTCGCGACGGTCAAGGATTTCGGCGTGAAGTCGATCCACGACCTCAAGAAGATGAAGGGCAAGCGGATTACGTCCGAATATACATCGCTCAGCATCATCCAGAACTTCATCGAGGGATCGCTGGCTAATGCGGGCCTCAGCTATGCGGACTTCGAGAAAGTGCCGGTATCGGGCTTTGCAAAGGGCATGTTCGCCCTCGGGGAAGGCAAGACCGACATTACCTGGATCAGTCTCGGCTCGGGCGCCGGCCGCAAGGTGAACACGCAGCTTCGCAGCCGCGGCGGGATCGTCTATCTCGATCTCGATCCGACAGCCGAAGCGGCAGAGCGGTTCAACAAGCACATGCCGGCGGCGAAAATCGTCCTCGAGAAGAACACCAAGATGCCGGGCATCGACGTGCCGACGCACATCGTCGAGATCGACTACGTGCTGTTCACGCACAAGGATATGGATGCCGAGATCGTCTACAAGGTGACCAAGGCGCTGGCGACCAACAAGGAGCATCTCGCCAAGTCGATGGGCGCGTTCAACCGCCTTAAGCCCGAGACCTTCGCCGAGCCGAACGTGGCCCCGTATCACCCCGGCGCGATCAAGGCGATCAAGGAACTCGGCCTCAAGATGAGCAACTGATCGCGCGCGATCGTACGAACACGGGGCGGCGCCTTTCGAGGCGCCGCCTTTTTCGTGAGCACGGCGGCGGAGGACGAC
>JAYQUR010000337.1:0-3910 GCA_038148075.1 Alphaproteobacteria bacterium
CCCCGGCTTACGGCCGGGGTGACGAAATTCGGTAAATCGACCGCCCCGGGCCTTGCCCGGAGCGCGTCGCCGGGCGTCTTAAGCTGCCGCCTTGAAGCCCTCGATGGTTTCTCTCTCGAACGCGAGGAGCTTCTTCACGCTGTCGCGCTCCTGCATGCGCTCGAAATGCGCCATGACGTTCGGGTAGGCCGACATGTCGAGCTTGAACTGCGTCGCGCGCCGCGTGCACCAGAAGAAGTGGGTGTCGGGCGAGCGGAAGTCGCCCATCAGCCAGTCCTTGCCGGCGAGCAGGTCGTTGGCGATGGCGAAGTTCTCGTGCAGCGCTTCTTCGGCGTGTGCGACGACGCTGTCCGCCGTGCCCTCGACGTCGCAGACCTTGGCAGGGTTGTTGATGCGGCTGAGATAAGGGTGGATGCCGCCCGAGCACCACGAGTGCAGCGAAATCGCCTCGGACAGGCCCCACGCGTCGGTCGGCATCAGCTTTGCGTCCGGGAACGTGTTGTGGATCCACAGATGCATCGCCGCATTCTCGGTCATCTTGACGCCGTCGACGATCAGCAGCGGCACCTTGTGCTTGGGGTTCAGTTTCATGAACTCCGGCGACATGTGCTCGGCCTTGCGGAAGTTGAGCGCGATCGTCTCGAACTCCGCCCCCGCTTCGGTCAGCGAGATATAGGGCGCCATCGCGCAGGTGATGGGCGCGTAGTAAAGCTGGATATTCATCGTGTCCTCTTTCCCTGGATCGGCGTTGAATGCGGAACCGGGCCGCCGATATGCCCCAATTCGCTCGTTCCGTTGAGTATACGGCGTTGCGCGGCGCCTCGACAACGTCGGCTGCGGCGTATCAGTGTTTGCAGGATTGCCGGAGATGTTCGCGGCCGTTCGCGTAAGCTTAAGTTTAAAAAAAATACTTGTAAATAAATAATATAAATAAATCCTGTACCGGCGGCATTAAAAGTGTATAATCTAAAATATAAGTTATTAATATTTTAAATATGGAAATAAAATGGCTATTAAAGATTTTCAGGAAAAAATCGGACCCATGGTGGTCGCCGCCGCCGCCGGAGCGGCGGTTCTCGCAATCGTCGGGTTCAACTGGGGAGGTTGGGTGACCGGAGAGACCGCGACCGAGATGTCGGCGGCTGCCGTCACCGACCGGCTGGTCCCCATTTGCGTCAGCCAGTTTAACGCCGATCCCGAGAAATCACAGAAACTCGCGGCGCTTCGCGAGATCGCATATTGGAAACGGTCCGACTACGTCATCGCGCAGGGGTGGGCAACGATGCCGGGCGCCGACGGGCCGGAAAGCGCCATAGCCCAGGACTGTCTGACCCGGATCATAGGCTGAGCCGGCGCGCGCCTCCGGGCTGCCGTCGTCTTCCGACACTTTTATCCCGGCGCTGATCGACGGCGCCCAACCTTGCGGGAAACTCGAACATGGATCCGTCTCTCCGCGGTGCGAAACACGCCTGCCCCGAATGCCAGACCAAGTACTATGACCTGAAACGTCCCGATCATGTTTGCCCCAGGTGCGGCGCCAAGCCGGCCGAGCCGAAGCCGCGCCGGGGCCGGGGCGCGCGGACGGCCGTCAAGGCGCGCTGACACGGGCGAAAGCTCCTAGAACGTTCCTGCGGTATCCAGCAGGATCAGCAGGATCATCGCCGGCGCGACGTATCGGATCAGGATGCGCCACATTCTGCCGGCGAATCCGCTGCCGGCGAGGCCGGTGGCGTCGAGCGCCTCCCGTTCGCGCCAGTGCCACCCCGCATAGAGACAGACCAGTAGGCCGCCGAACGGCAGCAGATAGCTGGAGACGACCCGGTCGATCGCATCCAGGATACCGAGCCCCGCGATCGTCACGTCCGCCAGCGTCCCGAAACTCAGCGCCGACGGGATGCCGACGACGAACACGCCGGTGCTCAGCAGCGCCACGGCCGCGCGCCGTCCGAGCCGCGTGCGGTGGACGACCGAGGCCACCGGCACCTCCAGCAGCGAGACCATCGAGGTAACGGCCGCGGCGACCAGCAGGCCGAAGAAAAGGATTCCGATGAAGATGCCTCCCGGCATCTTGAGGCATATATGCGGCAGCGTGATGAAGGCGAGCTCCGGACCTGCCGCGGGGCTCATCCCGAAGGCGAATACGGCCGGAAAAATGGCGAGACCGGCGACGACGGCGAACATCGTATCGCCCGCGGCGATCGCGACGGCCGAGCGGGGGATGCGCGTTTTCTCGTCCATATAGGCCGAATAGGTAATGAACACCGCCATTCCGATGCCGAGGGAGAAGAACGCCTGCCCGATGGCGGCGACGTAGACGCGGCCCTCGGCAAGCTTCGACCAGTCGGGGACGAAGAGGAAACGCCAGCCGTCGGCCGCGCCCGGCAGCGTCGCAACGTAGACGGCAAGTCCGACGACGGTGAGCGCCAGCAGCGGCATCAGGATCCGGTTGGCCGCCTCGATTCCCTTGCGGACGCCGCCGGCGACAATGAACATTGTCAGCCCGAGCGCGGCAAGCTGCCAGCCGACGGGTTCGCCCGCATTGCCGATAAACCGTTGGAAATAGCCGCCGTAGCCGTCGCCTGCGTGCTGCCAAAGAGCGCCCGTCGCGGCCCCCACGAAATATTTGATCGCCCAGCCGGCGATCACCGAATAGAACGACAGGATAAAGAAGCAGCCGATGATGCCGATCCAGCCGGCGTAACGCCAGCGTGCGTCGGGGCCCCGGTTTCCGAATCCGGCGACGGCGTCGCCCCGGCCGCGCCGGCCGATCGCCATTTCGCCGATCACGATCGGCAGGCCGACGAGCACGACGGCCGCGAGGTAGATGACCAGGAAACTGCCGCCGCCGCTTTCGCCCGCGACGTATGAGAAACGCCAGATATTCCCGAGCCCCACCGCCGATCCGATGGTCGCCAGCACGAAGCCGGCGCCCGACGCCCATTGTTCGCGTTCGCTTGCCATTTTCACGCTCCTGTTGCGCCCAGTGTACGGACCGGCGCGCGCGTGTCGATCACGATTCCGCGTGCGGGGCTGCGCGGACCGTCTCGTATGGTATGATCTCGGCGAACGGCCCGCCAGGTCCGGCGGGGCGCACCAACACGGGAGAGGGGAAGTTACATGAAGGAAAGCCCGGTAACCCTCGAGCAGTACGGCGCGATGGACATGTCCGAACGGCGCAAGGTCTGGCTCGAGATTTCCGACATAACGGAAGAACAGTTCAACGCACACATGGAAGAGGAAAAGGCGCGCGAGGCGATCGTCCCGCAGCCGGGCATGGAAGCGCCCGATTTCGTCGCCGAGGTTCTCGACCGTCAGCGCAAGCGCACCGGCGAACGGGTCCGGCTGTCCGACCTGCGCGGCAAACCGGTAGGGATCGTGTTCGGCTCGTACACGTGACCGCCGTTCCGTGGTAAGGCCGTGCGCCTTAACGAACTCTACGCAAAATACAAAGACGACGTTCAGTTCTACATCGTGTACATCCGCGAGGCCCATCCGGCCAACGGGTGGCAGGTGCCGAACAACCTGATCGAGGACGTCCTCTACGAGGAACCGACGACGGACGACGAGCGCGCCGACGTCGCGTCCGCGTGCCAGATCGGCCTCGATCTCCACATGCCGATGCTCGTCGATTCAATCGACAACGACATCGACAGGAAATACGTCGGGCTGCCGATGCGGCTGTTCCTCGTCGATGCCGACGGCAAGATCGCCTATGCCGGCGCCAAGGGTCCGTTCGGATGGGACGACGAGTCCTTCGAGGAGAAGCTCAAGGAAGTCATCGCCTGACACGGCGATCCAGGTATCGACACGGAAAGGGCCCCTGTTTCGGGGGCCCTTTTCGTTTGCCCGGCGCTTTTCCGGAGGCCGAATTCCGTCGGAATATTTTACAGCCGCAAGTTCCGAGTTGCCG
>JAYQUR010000338.1:0-3907 GCA_038148075.1 Alphaproteobacteria bacterium
CATCACGGGCGCGCCGACCTTCAGCAGCACCCAGATTACGTCGCGCGACACGGAAATGACTTCGACCGTGTTCATACCCCTCCCCCCCCTCGTCCGGCCGCGTCAGATGGGCATCCGCGCGATTTCCTGATACGCGGCGACGACCTTGTCGCGGACCGCGATGACCGTTTGCAGCGTGACCTCGGCATTGGTGACTGCCGTCACGACGTCGGTGAGATCCGCTTTACCGACGAGCGCGCGGGCGCTCATGTTTTCCGCCGTGCGACCGGTATCGACGGCCGTCTTCAGCGCGTCGCCGACCATGTCGGAGAAATTCTGGGTGGGATCGCCGGACCGGGGCTGGAGCCCGTCGACGGTCGCCTTCTGCGCGTTGCGGGCATAGGCTGCCGCAGCGTTGGCGATGCTGAATGTGCTCATTGCCTGCCTCTCCTAGCGGGTTCTACTCGCGCAGCATGTCGATGGTGCGATTCAGCATCCCCTTGGAGACCTGAATGATGCTCAGGTTCGCTTCGTAGGAACGCTGCGCTTCGCGCATGTCCATCATCTCGACCAGCGTGTTCACGTTGGGAATCAGCACATAGCCGTCCTCGTCCGCGGCGGGATGCTGCGGATCGAACTTCTTGTCGAAATCGGCCTTGTCGTACTTGATCTTGTCGACCGCGACGCGCTTGGCGTCGAGATTGCGATCCAGGATGTTCTTGAACGTGATGTGCTTGCGCCGGTACGGCATGTCGCCGGGACGATCGGGCAGCGAGTCGGCGTTCGCAATGTTTTCCGAGATCACCCGCAGGCGCGTTCCCTGAACGCGCATGCCGGCGGTCGAGAGTTTCATCGCCTTGATCAGATCCATGCCGTTTTTACTCCTGTCCCTTGTCCAGACCGGTTACCGGACCGGCTTGCCGAGCGCCATCTTCAGGAGCGCGACCTGCTTAGAATAGATGTTGCTCGCGAGGCGCTGGTTGGCCTGGGTCTCGGAAATCTTCGTCAGCTGTTCTTCGAGAATCACCGCGTTTCCTCCGGGCGAGCTCTCGTAGGTGTCCTTCTTGCTGTCGAAGCTATGCTTGGGCGGCTTGCGCGTCGCCGCTATGTGCATGGTGTTCGTCTGTTCCAGGCCCTGGCGCACCGTCTTGCGGCGCAGAAGATCTCTGAAACCCAACGCCTTCAGGTCGCGCGGCGCATAGGACGGCGTATCGGCGTTCGCAAGATTCTGCGACAGCACGATCTGGCGCTTCGACAGCCAGTCGAGCTTCTTCGCCGTCATGCTGAACAGCTTCAGATTTGTTAGATCCATCGCCTCTCGCCGGGTTTTTTCCCGGTACCTAAAACTTTAGGGCAATTTGAAGTTTCCCAAGGCTGTGTTAAGAACCTGTAAAGTGGCGGGCTGCAGGTTGCCGTCCGCAGGCACGTTGCAAGTAGTAACGGAGGCTCCAGATGCTCTACCTCACCCGTAAAGTGGGCGAATCCGTCATTATTAACGACGATATCGAGGTTACGGTCGTCGATATCAGGGGTCGCTCCGTTAAGCTTGGATTTACCTTCCCGCAGGGCGCATCGGTCCTCCGGCGCGAGCTATACGAGAAGATCCAGCAAGAGAATCTCGAAGCCGCCCAGGTCAGCGCGGACTTCTTCGCCGGTGCAGGCGAAGTGGGCAAATCGCCCGCAAAAGCCCCCGAAAAAGCCGAAGAATAGACCCGGTCGGGGAACGACCAGTTGGCTCGCGCGGTCGGAACCCGCATTGTTCGCAAGCAAAGCGACGCCACCCGCCGCATCGAAGCGGACATCTGCGTGGTCGGATCGGGTGCGGCCGGGATTTCGGCGGCCGTCGAGGCGGCGCGCGCGGGCAGCCGCGTCGTCCTTCTGGAGACAGCGCCCGCCCTCGGGGGCCAAGCCGTCAACGCGATCATCGGCACCTTCTGCGGGCTCTATTCCAACGGTCCCGACATCCGCCGCCTGACATACGGCATCGCGGACGAAATTCTGGACAGCCTCTATGCCGCCGGCGCCGCGCGTGACCGGCCGGCGCGCAACTCGATGATCGTCCAGTACGACGAGGTCGCTCTGGCGCGATGGGTTGATCGGACGGTTCGCGACGCCGGAATCACGGTGCTGCTCGGCGCGACTGTCCGGGATGCGGAGACCGAAGGCGGCCGCGTCTCTCGCCTCCACGCTGCGACGAAGTTCGGTGATGTCGCGATAGAATCGGACGGCTTCGTCGATGCGTCGGGCGACGCCACTGTCGCCTGGCATGCGGGCCTGCCCGTGCGCGAGCCCGAGACGAATATCTTCGGGACCCAGGTCGTCCTGTTCGAGAATTTCGACGAGGATGCCGCCGCCGCGATAGACCGCTGGGACATGCAGGAAAGGCTTGCCGGCAAGGCCGGGGATTACGGGCTGGTCCGGAAAGACGGGTTCGTGTTCGCCTTTCCCGGGCGCGGCATCGCGCTCGCCAATATGACCCACGTCGCGACGCCGACGGATCCGGTTTCTGCCTGGGACACGGTATTCGCCGGTCGCGACCAGGCGGACCGGCTGCTCGCGTTCCTGCGCCGCGAGTATCCGGACGCCTACGGCAATGCCCGCGTCCGCGTCTACGCGGCGCCGGGCGTCCGCCAGACCAGATGGATCGTGGGCGCGTACAGCCTTTCGGACGACGACGTCCGCTCGGGGCGTCTTTTCGACGATGCGGTGGCGCGCTGTTCCTGGCCGATCGAACTGCACGACGCTGCGGCGGAAGCGCACTGGGAGGAACTGGGTGACGACCATCTGCACACGGTCCCGCTTCGCAGCCTCCTCCACCGGGACGCGGACAATCTCGCCGCTGCCGGCAGATGCATCGATGGCGACACGGTCGCACTTTCGTCGGTCCGGGTAATGGGTCCCTGTATTGCGATGGGCGCGGCGGCGGCGCATGCCCTTCGCCTTGCGGGAAGCGGCAGCGTCCACCGGATCGACACGGCGGCCCTTCGCGCGGCAATATCGGACAATCTCGACCGCAACGATCCGTACGCGGGGGAGCGCCGGGGCGACTGAAAGGGAGCGGGAAAATGAGCAGCAGTGCAACGATGACGGACGACGCCGGGCTGGCGGCCTCGGATTATGTCGCGATCGACGCCGACGGCCACGTCCACGAAGAAGACGTGATGTTCACCGAATACCTGGAACCCGCCTTCCGCGACCGGACGCGGGGCTGGGCTCTCAACGAGGACAAGAACCGCCGATTTATCGTCGGCGACGGTCAGCATCCGCCCTTCCCGAAGGAAATCTCCGTCCGCAAGCCGATGCCGCCCGAGAGCCGGATCAAGGTGCTCGACAAGGAGCGTATCCGGCTCGCCGTCCTGTACCCCTCGGCGACATTGGTGGCGGGATACCTGGAGCCCGATTTCGCGCACGCCATGATGCGTGCCTACAACGGCTGGATGGCCGACTGGTGCGGCGCGTTTCCCGACCGGCTCAAGTTCGCGGCGCCGGTCGCACTCTACGACATCGACGAGGCGATCCGCGAAGCGCAGCGCGCCGTGGGCGATCTCGGCGCCGTCGCAGTCTGCGTGCGGCCCAACCCGGCCGCCGGCAAGCGCCTCGACCATCCCGACAGGGAACCCTTCTACGCCGCTGTGGAGGAACTCGGCGTCCCGCTCGTGATCCACGAATCGACGGGCGATCCGTCGACTGCCGGCGGAGACCGCTACGGTGGCATGACGGTGCCGGAAAGCTATACGTTCCACCACGTCATCTCGCACCCGTTCGAACAGATGATGGCGATGATGGCGATCGTCTGCGGCGGCGTTCTGGAGCGGCACCCGTCGATGAAGGTCGGATTCTTCGAAGCCGGGTGCTCGTGGGCGCCCTACTGGATCTCGCGTCTCGACGATCATTTCGAACACCCGAAGCTCGGCCCGTACATGGAAGG
>JAYQUR010000339.1:0-3892 GCA_038148075.1 Alphaproteobacteria bacterium
CTGTCGCCGCGACGGCGATATTCTTCACGCTGATGGACATAGGATCGTTTCCTCCACTGGTTGTTTGATTGTTGCGTATCATGCCACGGCGGGCGCGGGTCCCAAAGCCCCAATTGGCTTCCCCGTCCCCGACCGCAAACCGACGGGAAATCGATTTGGCATCCGTATTTCCCGCTTGCTTTCCGCAACCCGAAGCTTCAGCCTGACCGTAATCGGATCGCGCATGTTCAGAACGTGCCGTCAAAAAAACAACGAACTCCGCAGGGGGAGTCTTGAAGGGTATCATCGCCGCCTATAACGGGCTGATCCAGTGCATGCGGATTGCCTCCGGCATCCTCGTGTTCCTGGTGTTCGTACTTATCGTGGTAGACGTCTTCGTGCGCCTCATCGGGTTGAAGCCGTGGTCGTATTCGGTGATGGTCGTCGAGTACGCCCTGTTGTGGTTCGCGATGCTCGCATCGCCGTACCTCGTCCGGGCAAAGGGACATGTCTTCATCGACGCCCTCACAACGCTGATCGCGCCGGGCCCGAGGCTCGTCATCGAGAAGATCGCCTATACGATCTGCATCGTCTCCTCGCTCGTCTTCGCCTGGTATTCATATTCGGTACTCCATACCGCGATCGTTGACGGTACGCTCGACGTCCGGGCCGAAGACATCCCGCTCTGGGTGCTGATCCTGCCGCTGCCGATCTCGTTCTTCCTCGTGGCGGTGGAATTCGCGCGGTACCTGGTCGGCATCGACACGATGTACTCGGACCGCACCGAAACGCGGGAGAACGTCTGACAATGGAATGGTATTGGGCGTTCGCCTTCCTGCTGGGCATGATCATCTTCATGATGGCGATCGGGGTTCCCGTCGCCATCGCGTTTCTAACGACCAACATCATCGGCTGGCTGTATTTCACCGGCTGGGATCCCGAGAGCATCCTGCAGGTCGTCGACAATTCGACGATCCTCATCACCAGGTTCACGTTGGGGCCCGTACCCATGTTCATCCTGATGGGGTCGATATTCTTCCATACGGGGCTCGCTATCCGCGTCTTCGACGGCCTCGACGCGCTGTTCGGCCGCCTGCCCGGCCGGCTTTGCTTCCTGACCGTCGCCGGCGGGTCGATCTTTTCGACGCTGACCGGCTCGTCGATGGCGAACACCGCGATGCTGGGTTCCCTCATGGTCCCCGAGATGCAGCGCCGCGGATACAACAAGCGCATGTCGATGGGCCCGATCCTGGGCACGGGCGGGCTAGCGATGATCATCCCGCCGTCGGCGCTCGGCGTGCTGCTCGCCAGCATCGCCAGTATCGACGTCGGCCGGCTGCTGATCGCGGGGCTTCTCCCCGGTTTCACGCTGGCCGGCCTTTATGCGGGGATGATCGCGCTACAGCTATGGATCAATCCGAGCAGCGCGCCGGCCTACGACGTCGATCCGATTCCGTGGTCGGAGAAACTCAAGCTGGTCTGCACCAATATCCTGCCGATGAGCTTCGTGGTCTTCATGGTCGTCGGCTTCATCATATTCGGCTGGGCGACGCCGACGGAGGCCGCCGCCATCGGCGTTCTGTCGGTCATGATCCTCGCGCTGGCCTTCCGGGTGCTGACGACCAAAGCCGTCGTGACTTCCATCGACGGAACCATCCGCGTTGCCGCGATGGTGTTCTTCATCCTGATGAACTCGACCGTGTTCAGCCAGCTCCTCGCCTATTCGGGCGCCAGCGCCGGCATGATCGAATGGGCGACGAGCTTCGAGGTCCATCGTCTCGTCGTCCTGCTCGTGATGTTCTTCGTTCTGTTGCTGCTCGGCATGTTCATGGACGCGACATCGATGATGCTGATCACGGTACCGATCTTCTTCCCGCTGGCCCAACAGCTGGGTTTCGATCTCGTCTGGTTCGGCCTGTTCGTCCTGATGACCATCGAGATGGCGGGTACGACGCCGCCGTTCGGCCTGCTGCTTTACGTGATGATCGGCGTCGCGCCGAAGGGGACGACCCTGTTCCAGGTGGCGAGCGCGGCATTCCCGTTTCTGGTCTGCGATACCATCCTCATCCTTATCCTGGTGTGGCAGCCAGGTCTCGCGCTCTGGCTCCCGAGCCTGATGTAGCAACGGTTTATCCGCACTCCCGGACGAGAAACCGCCCGCCCCGCGCCGGGCGGTTTCTTTTTCGGGTTGCGATTCCGCTTTTGCCCCGCGGCAGAGGTGTATACTGACGACCCTCCATGTCGCTCGTTCACGACATTCTGACAAGCACGCCGGGGATCTCCGAATGGTCCTTCGTCGTCCTGTGTCTGGTCAGCTTTCTCGGCTCGGCCGTCTCCGCCGCGTTCGGGCTCGGCGGCGGCGCGCTGACGATCGCGGCGCTCGCTGCGACCATGCCCGCGATCGCCATCGTGCCGACGCACGCCATCGTCCAGATCGGCTCCAATTTCTTCCGCGCCGTCATGCTGTGGCGGCATATCGTCTATACGTGGATGCTGCCGTTCGTGATCGGCACGATCATCGGCGCCGTCCTCGGCGGCCAGATCGTGATCGCGCTCCCGCGCCATATCCTGCAGGCGATCATCGGCATGTTCGTGCTGTACGCGGTATGGGGGCCGTCGGTAAAGGCCACTCGCCCGTCGCATGCGACGTTCGGAATCGTCGGCGGCCTCGCGTCTTTCGCGACCATGTTCGCGGGCGCGACGGGCCCGCTGATCGCGCCCTTCGTCAAGGCATCCGCGGGCGAACGGCATAACGTCGTCGCCACCCACGCCGCGTTCATGTCGTGGCAGCACGGCGTGAAGATCCTCACCTTCAGCGCCCTCGGCTTCGCATTCGGGCCTTACCTGCCGATCCTCGTCGCCATGGTCGTCGCCGGCATTATCGGCACCTGGTCCGGCCGGTTCCTGCTCAACTGGATGCCTGAAAAGATCTTCCGCTGGGGGTTCAATATCGTGCTGACGGCCGCGGCACTGCGCCTGCTGTACAGCGCGGCGCTGGAGGCCTTGAAGTGATCGACAGCGTCATCGGCTTCCTGTCCATCACGCCCGAAATCGACGGCTGGATGTTCCTGATATTCACGGCGCTTTCGGCCTTCACGTCGGCACTGGGGACGGTCGCAGGCCTCGGCGGCGGCGTGCTGCTGATCGGTGTGATGGCGACAGTATTCCCCCCCGTCGCGCTGATCCCCGTCCACGGCGTCGTGCAGGCCGGTTCCAACATCACGCGCAGCATCATCGCGCGCAAGCTGATCCGGAAGACGGCGGTCCTGCCTTTCGCGCTCGGCGCCCTCGTCGGCGCTGCGATCGGCGGCAAGATCGTCGTTGGCCTGCCGGTGGAAGTATTGCAAGCAATCCTCGGGATATTCCTGCTTTATATCTGCTGGTCGCCCCGGATCACTGTCGGCAAGCCGACCAACAAGCGCTTCTTCGTCCTCGGACTCGTGGGCGCGTTTATCTCGATGTTCATCGGCGCGACCGGTTCGCTCCTCGCCCCCTGGGTGCGCGGCGTCAGCGAGGACCGGCGCGAATTCGTGGCCACGCTCGCCTGCATAATGATGTTCGTGCATGGATTGAAGGCCGTGGTCTTCGGCTTCCTCGGCTTCGCATTCCTGACGTATCTGCCGCTGATGGCGGCGATGGTGGCTGCCGGATTCATTGGCAACTGGCTCGGCTTCAAGCTTCTGACCGTTATGCGGGAAGACGTCTTCAAGCGGCTTTTCCAGATCGCCCTGACGGTCCTGTCGATCAGACTGCTCTGGGGCGCCGCCTCAAACGCGGGCTACATCTGATGGAAAGCTTTCTCGGCGTCCCCGATACGGGACCGGTCCTGTTCGCCGGCCTCACTTTTGCCGCGTTCGTCACGACGTTTCTCGGCACCGTCACCGGCACGGCGGGCGGCCTGCTGCTGCTGGCC
>JAYQUR010000340.1:0-3871 GCA_038148075.1 Alphaproteobacteria bacterium
CCATTGCCGATTGACGCGCCCGGTGTTTCATGTAATTGTATAAATAGGGAGTATACTACGTAATTAAAGAAGTCGGACGGGAACGGGGACGCAGATGACCATCACCATTCAATCGCCGCCCTGGCGCATCGGCGTCGACGTCGGCGGCACGTTCACCGACCTCGTCGTCGCGGACAGCGAGGGGCGGACCGACGTGTTCAAAGTGCCCTCGGTGCCGAGCGATCCGGGCGAGGGCGTGATCGCAGCGCTCGAAGCCGCGTGCAAGGCGCTCGATCTTCCCGTGTCCGATTTTCTCGGCAACTGCCAGTTCTTCCTGCACGGCTCGACGGTGGCGACCAACACGCTGCTCGAGGGCAAGGGCGCGCGCGTCGGTCTGCTGACCACCCGCGGCTTCCGCGACAGCCTCGAGGCGCGCCGCGGCCTGCGCAAGGACCCGTGGGATCATCGGACGCCCTATCCGCCGGTGCTGGTGCCGCGCTACCTGCGGCTGCCGGTCGGCGGGCGGATCGACGCGCACGGAGCCGAGACGGAGCCGCTGAACCCCGACGACGTCCGCGCCGCCTGCGCGACCTTCCGCGAGGAAGGTGTCGAATCCATCGCCGTCTGCCTGCTCAACAGCTTCATCAATCCCGACCACGAGCGCGCCGTCGCCGACATCCTGCGCGAGGAAGGCGTCTGCGACTGGATTTCGGTTTCCTCCGAGATCGTGCCGATCATGGGCGAGTACGAACGCAGTTCGACGACGGCGGTGAACGCCTACGTCATGCCGCGCGTCGCATCCTATCTCACGGCGCTGCAGGACCGCCTGATCGGCATGGGTCTCAAGACGCGGCTCCTCATGCTGCAGTCTAACGGCGGCGCCGCCTCGCTCGACCAGCTCATCCGCCAGCCGGTGAACCTGCTGCTGTCGGGCCCGTCCGCGGGCGTCGGCGCGATGAGCCACCTCGCCGCCGGCATCGGCGAGAACAACCTCGTCTCGATGGAGATCGGCGGGACGAGCTGCGACGTCATGCTGATGCACGACGGCCGGGTCGCGATCACGGATTCGCTGTCGGTCAACGATTACGATCTCGTCACGCCGTCGGTCGACATCCACACCGTCGGCGCAGGCGGCGGCACCATTGCCGGCATCGACCCGGCCGGGCTGATGTATGCCGGCCCGGAAGGCGCGGGTGCGCGGCCCGGACCGGCGGCCTACGGGCTCGGCGGCACCCGCCCGACCGTGACCGACGCGCATCTCGTGCTCGGCCGACTGCGGCCGGGCCCATACGCGGGCGGCTCCGTTTCGCTCGACCTCGCTGCGGCCGAGAAGGCCATCGACGGCGAGGTCGCAAACCCGCTCGGCCTCTCGCGGACCGAGGCGGCGGCGGGCATCATCCGGATCGTCGAACAGAATCTGCTGCACGCGGTCGAGCGCGTCAGCATCCAGCGCGGCTACAATCCCGGCCGGTTCATGCTGATCGCCTGCGGCGGCGCGGGGCCGATGCACGGCGCCAGCGTCGGACGGCGGCTCGGCGCGAACGGGGTCTACGTGCCGCGCCAGGCGGGCGCGTTCTGCGCCATCGGCATGCAGCACGCGGACGTCCGGCGAGACTTCGTCCATGTGGTGATGCGCCAGCTCGACGACGACGCTGCCGGGGCGATACGCGACGGCTACCGCGCGCTCGAGGAACAGGCGCTCGCGGCGCTGAAGGAAGAGGGCTTCGACGCCGCCGAGACGTCGTTCGGCTACGAGCTCGACCTGCATTACGAGGGCCAGCAGTGGGACGTGCGCGTCGCACTCGCCCCCGATGCGACGCCGGCCGAGATCCGCGCCGCCTTCGAAACAGAATACGACCGCCAGTTCGGCCATACCGTGCCCGAAAGCCGGATCAACGTCGCCAAGCTGCGCGTCGTCGGCATCGGCAAGCTGCCGCCGCTGGTCGACCCCACGTACGAGCGCACCGATGCGCCTGCGACGCCCGTCGAGACGCGGCCGGTCTATGCCGAAACGGTCGGGGATTTCCTCGACACGCCGGTCTATCGCGGCGCCGATCTCGCCCACGGGCAAAGCTTCGACGGCCCGGCGATCATCGAGGAGGCGACGACGACGATTCTGGTCGGACCCGGCGACCGGGTCGCCGTCGATGCGCTCAACAACTACGTCATCACGTTCGAAGGGGAGGGCTGATCCGATGGCCCAGCAGATCGATCCCGTCATCCTCGCGCTGACCCAGAACCGGCTCGACCACATATCGCACCAGATGGGCTGGGTGATGGTGCGGACGGCGCGTAGCCCCATCTTCAGCCAGGCGCACGATTTCTCCTGTTTCATCGCCGGGCCGACCGGCGAGGTCGTCAGCCAGGCCGACGGCATCCCGATCCACACCGGCTCGGGCGGCTTCGGGGTTCGCGCGATCCTGCGCGATTTCGAGGGGCGTATCCAAGACGGCGACGTCTTCCTGCTCAACGATCCGTGGGCGGCGGGCGGGAACCACCTGCCCGACTGGGTGATCGCGCGGCCTGTGTTCGTCGAGGGACAGATGGTCGGCCTGACCTGCAACCGCGCGCACCAGTCGGACATCGGCGGCGGCGCGGCCGGTGCCTACAACCCGACTGCGACCGACGCGTGGCAGGAAGGCGTGCGGCTTCCGGTCCTCAAACTGGTCGAGGCGGGCGAGACGCGCGACGATCTGTGGAAGCTGCTGATGCTGAACACGCGGACGCCGCACCTGCTCGACGGCGACCTGCGCGCCATGCTGGGCTCGACCCGTATCGGCATGGAGCGCGTCGCGGCGCTCGTGGAGGAACTCGGCGTCGACGAGGCGCTCGGTTATTTCAAGGGCGTCCTCGATCACGCCGACCGCTCGGTCCGCGCCGAGATCGCGCGCCTGCCCGACGGCGTCTACGTGGCCGAGGACCGGTCGGACAACGACTGTTTCGAGATTCGCAACGTCACTGTCCGCGTGAAGCTGACGATCGAGGGCGATTCCATGACCGTCGACTTCACCGGCAGCGATCCGCAGATACGCGGCTTCAAGAACTCGTCGCTCGGCAATACCTATTCGGCGATCTTCACCGCGCTGGCCTCGTTCCTCGATCCGCATCTGCCGCACAACGAAGGCGCGTTCCGCTGCGTCGACGTGATCGCCCCCGAAGGCACGATCGTGAACGCGAGCGAAGGGGCGTCGACGACGATGTGTACGGTCTTCTTCGCCCACGAGATCATTCACGCCGTCTGGAAGGCGCTGGCGCAGGCCGATCCCGAACGCGGCTGCGCCGGCTGGGCCAAGAACGTGTTCGGCATCTCCGTCGGGCGCGAGGCGGGCGGCGCGCCCTACGTGTTCTATCACGGCGCGGCGGCCGCCGGTTCCGGCGCGGTCGACGGGCGCGACGGCTTCAACCAGATCGGTCATGTCTGCACGCTCGGCGGGCTTACGATGCCCAATGTAGAAGTCTACGAACAGCTCTATCCCGTCCAGTTCCACCGCCAGGAATTCCGCATCGATGCGGCCGGGCCCGGCAAGTGGCGCGGCGGATCGGGCTGCGACTACGAGGTCGACATCCGCACGCCCGCGACCCATTCGTTCCGCGGCGAGGGACTCAACTACGAGACCGGCTACGGCATCAACGGCGGCGGCAACGGCGCGCCCGGCGCGATGCATCTCCGCGAGGACGGCGACGAGAGCGAAGCGCCCAAGTTCGGGCTGAAGACGACGGGACCTGTCCGGTTCGTCACGCAGTCGCCGGGCGGCGGCGGCTACGGCGATCCGCTTGCCCGCGATCCGGAAAGGGTGCTGCGCGACGTTCGGGACGGGATCGTGTCGAAAGAAACCGCGGGCGACGTTTACGGCGTCGCCCTTGCGGCCGACGGAAAATCGGTGGACGGCGC
>JAYQUR010000341.1:0-3869 GCA_038148075.1 Alphaproteobacteria bacterium
TGCCAGGCGGGTATCGACCGGCTCGCGGCGGCGCTTGGGGAAGTGCGGCCCGATATCGTCGTCATCGTGGGCGACGACCAGAAGGAGCAGTTTCACGCGGAAAACCTGCCGGCGATGCTGGTCTATTCCGGCGAGACGATCGCGAACGATGTCTCGCCGTTGCCGGAGACTGCGCCCGAGTACTGGAAGCGCGCGCGCTCCCAGTTTCACGAAGACGAAGGCCGGCGGGACTATCCGGTTGCGGCCGACCTGGCCCGGCATCTGACGGCGACGCTCGTCTCCCGTGGGTTCGATATCAGTCACTCGGAGCGCCTGCCGCGGCCGATCGGCGAAGGCCACGCCTACGGCTTCGTTCACCGGCGCCTAATGACCAAGCATCTCGCGCCCGTCGTGCCGGTGATCCTGAATACTTATTATCCGCCCAACCAGCCGAGCCCCAAGCGCTGTTTCGCGTTCGGAAAGGCGCTGGCGGATGCGGTGCGAAGCTGGCCGGAAGATATTCGCGTGGCGTTCGTCGCTTCGGGTGGGCTTAGCCATTTTACGGTCGATGCCGACCTGGACCGTACCGTCATGGATGCGTTCCTGACCGGCGACGGAGACACGCTTGGCGCAATACCGCGCACGCTTCTCAATTCAGGCAATTCGGAAATCCGGAACTGGATTGCCGTCGCCGGCGCGACAGCCGGCCTCAAGGCCGAATGGCACAACTACATTCCGTGCTACCGGACGCCCGCGGGCACCGGGTGCGGCATGGGATTCGCGATACTCGGAAACGGATAAACCGGCGCTTGAGCGCCGCAGGGAGGGAAAGATGGAAATCCGCCGTCTCTACACGGTGATCGACGAAACGTTCCACGAGATGGGACAAAAGCGCGACGAACCGCTGCGCAAGGTCGCGGTCGTCGCCGTGGTGAAGAACCCGCACGCGGGGAAGGGCTATGTCGAGGATCTGAGCGACCTGACGGAGGCGAGCGAGGCGCTCGGCGCGAAGATCGCGCAGATGGGCGCCGAGCAGATGAAACCCTACACGGTGGACTCATACGGCAAGGCGGGCCTCGTCGGCACCGCCGGCGAACAGGAACATGTCGTGGCGTGCCTGACGACGGTCTACGGCAACGTGCTCCGCGATGCGGTGGGCGGCGGCAAGGCGTGGATTTCCTCGCTGACCAAACGCTGCGGCCCGGGCGAGACGCTCGACATCCCGCTGGCCCACAAGGACGCGCTTTACGTGCGGTCGCATTACGACGGCATGACGATTACGGTGCCCGACGCGCCGCTGCCGGACGAGATGTGCATCATCTGCTGCTTCGCGAACCGCGGGCGGCTCAATCACCGCGTGGGCGGACCGAGCAAGGACGACATCGTCGGCGAAGACGGCTTGAGATAGGAACAGACATGAAAACCGCGATCGTAAACCTGAAGACCATCGTCAGCGGTGACTGGCGCAAGCCGTTCGCCAAGGGCGATTCCATCCTGATGAACAATGGCAAGATCATGAAGGTCGGCACGTTGTCGGCGAAGGAGGTCAAATCCTGCGATTTCGTCCTCGACGCTGGCGGCATGACCGCCATGCCGGGCCTGATCGACTCGCAGGTCCATGTCGCATTCGCGGACTACACGCCGCGCCAGCGGACTATCGGCTTCCTGGAGAGCTACCTGCATGGCGGCATTACCACGTCGATCTCCGCGAGCGAGGTGCACGTGCCGGGCCGACCGTCGGATCCGGACGGCGTCGTCGCGCTTGCGGTCGCTGCGAAGAAAAGCTTCGACAATTATTCGCCGGGCGGCATGCACGTCCATGCCGGCGCCGTGATCATCGAGCCGGGGCTGAAACAGAAGCATTTCAACGATGCCGCGCGCCAGGGCGTCTGGCTCGCCAAGGCCGGTTTCGGCAAGTTCAAATCTCCGTTCGAGTACACGCCCTATGTGCGGATGGCGCAAAAGGCGGGAATGATCGTCAACGTCCACACCGGCGGCGCGTCGATCCCGGATTCGTCGGCGATTACCGGCGATCACCTGCTCGACATGAAGCCGGACGTGTCGTTCCACATCAACGGCGGGCCAGTGGCCATGCCCGATCGCGATTTCGCGCGTGTGATCAACGAGAGCGAGATCGCGTTGCAGATATGCCAGGCCGGCAATATCCGGACCGCGCTGATGTGCCTGGATATGGCGGTCGAGGCCGACGCGTTCGATCGTCTGATCTACGCGACCGATACGCCCACGGGCACCGGCGTCATGCCGCTCGGCATGATCAAGACGGTGGTCGAGATGTCCTGCCTGTCGAAATACCCGCCCGAGATGATGGTCGCGGCGGCGACCGGCAACAACGCCGAGGTCTACAAGATCAACACCGGCTTCATCAAACGGGGGCGGGCGGCGGACGTGATCGTCGTCGATGCGCCGCTCGGCGGCACGCAGAAGACGGCACTCGATGCGATCAAGCACGGCGATTATCCGGCGGTCGCCGCGGCGTTCACCGACGGTATCCCGCGTTTCGTCGGCCGGTCTCGCAACACCCCGCCGCCGACACGCAAGACGCGCATCGCCCATAACAAAATCATGCAGGACTTCGGCCCGGGGCGGCATACGGTTTGACGGAATCCGGTCATTGAAATAGTATTTACGTACACAGTGTCCGCACTGCGTACACATCCATATTGGACGGTATGCCCTTCGACCAAACCGACGACGAACCGAAAACCATCCGCTCCGTCGAGCGGGCGGTCGACGTGCTGTCCTGTTTCGGCCGCGAGACGCCGCTCCTCAGCGTCACCGACCTGCAGAAACGCCTCGGCCTCAGCCGCCCGACCCTGTATCGAATCCTGGCGACTTTGGAAGGTAAGGGGCTGGTCCGCTCGCACGGCGAGCCGCAGCGGTTCGAGCTCGGGTCCGGTGCGACGCGGCTGGCGGGGAACTGGATCGGCCAGGACGATTTCGTCCGTGTCGCGCGGCCCATCCTGACCCGTCTCTGGGAACAAACCGACGAGACGGTGGCGTTGTTCGTGCCCGGCAAAGACGGCGAAAAGATCTGCCTCGAGGAATTGCCGAGCCGTCAGGCGTTGACCTTCAACCGGGGCGTCGGGTTTACCGAAAAGCTGAATATCGGCGCTTCGGGCCGCTCGATGCTGGCTTTCATGCCCGACGCGGTTGCCGATCCGCGGCTCGACGAAGTGCGCCGGTCGGGCGTATGCGTGTCGCAGGGCGAGATAATCGACGGCGCCGTCTCTGTCGCGGCGCCGGTGTTCAGCATGGACGGTACGGTCGCGGGCGGCGTCTGCCTGTTCGGGCCGGAAGTGCGGCTGACCGACGCGAACCGCGCCCGGCACATCGACAGCGTCCGGCAAGCGGCGGCGGATATTTCACGGGCGCTCGGTTACCGCAGCGCTGCGGCGGCGGAATAGGGAGAAAGGCACCATGGACGGATTTGCGGGCGCAAATACGGACGTTCTGATCGACGACCGGCTGCAGGACGGCGTGTTCCGTGTCGATCGGCGCATCTATCTCGATGACGAAATCTTCGAGGCGGAGATGCGCAACATCTTCGAGGCTAACTGGCAGTTCCTGTGCCACGAGAGCCAGGTGAAGAATTCGGGCGATTATTTCTCCACCCATATCGGCCGTCAGCCGGTTTACGTCCACCGACAGGAGGACGGGAGCCTGAAGGCGTTCCTCAATGCGTGTTCGCACCGCGCCGCGCTCCTGACGCCCACGAAGCAGGGCAACGCGAAAACGCTGACCTGCCGGTTCCACGGCTGGACCTACAAGTGCGACGGCGCCTGCATCCGCATCAAGGAAGAGGAAAGCGGCTACGGCGAGGGCTTCGACCGAAGCGTCTACGATCTGAGGGAGATCGGTGCGGTCGCGAG
>JAYQUR010000342.1:0-3868 GCA_038148075.1 Alphaproteobacteria bacterium
CCCTTGAGGTCGTCGGCCGAGTTGATTTCCTTGCGGAACCAGCCGCCCATCTGGACGCCGGTGTTGCCGCACATCAGGCACTTGAGGCCGAACCCCTTGGCGAGTTCGTCCCACAGTTCCTGGCCGCCGCCGAAGCGGATCCAGGCGTTCATTTCTGTGTAGGTGAATCCGAACGGTACGGCGGTGAAGTATGCCCAGCCCGGGTGCTTGCCCTTCCAGTAATAGTCGGCAGCGTGATAGGCCTGCGCGTTGCCAGATGCGACGGCGTCGAAAGAATCGAACGCGCCGACGCGTTCGCCGGCCGCGAAATACTGGACCTTGATGCGGCCCTCCGACAGGTCGGAGACCCGTTTGGCAAATCGCTGGGCGCCGGTACCGAGGCCCGGGAAGTCGCGCGGCCAAGTGGTCACCATCGTCATTTCGACGCGCTGCTGCGAAATCGCCGGGGCGGGGAAGCTGGAAGCGGCGGCCGCAACGCCGGCGCCGGCGGTTGCGACGGCGGCGCCCTTGATGAAGCTCCGCCGGTCGGCGGCCTTGGATTCGGTTTTCTTGGTCATGTCGGGACTCTCCCTTCCTTTGAAATTTTTGGGCGCCGGTATTCGGGATCGGCGCTTTCAGCGAACCAATCTAGATACGTTATGCGCACAGCGCAACGCACGATGCGGAATGCGCATGCCGTTTGCCGCGTCAAATTGTCGGGCCGGAAACGTCAGCCGGAGCGGTCCAGAACTTTCCAGCCATCGGGGCCGAGCGCTTCCAGCGGACGGAAGCGGGTCTTGTAGGCCATCTTCTCTGAACCGTCGATCCAGTAGCCGAGATAGACATAGGGCAAGCCGAGACGGCGGGCTTCGCCGACCATCCACAGGATCATGTGGGTGCCGAGGCTCCGTCGCTCCTGTCGCGCATCGAAGAAGCTGTAGACGGCGGAGAGGGAATCCGCCATCCGGTCCATTAGCATCACCGCGATCAGTTCGCCCTCGCGGTCGCGGAATTCGACCGTCCGGGTCGTTACCGGCGTATCCTCGATCATCCCGCGATAGTCGTTGAAAGACATTCCCGACATGTCGCCGCCCTCGTGGCGGCGGTGCTGGTAGGTCGAGAAAAGCCGGTACTGTTCGACGGTTGCAAGCGCGTCGGTCTCGTCCGCGGTCAGATCCTCGTTCGTCTTCAGGACGCGCCGGAAAGATCTCGTCGTCTCGAATTCGGCGGCGACAACGCGAACCGCGACGCAGGCGCTGCAGCCGGGGCAGGCGGGCCTGTAGGCGAGACCGTGGCTCCGGCGGAATCCTGCGCGGGATAGCTTTTCGTATAGGCTGGAGGCATCGGGGCCGGAGAGATCCGTGACGACCTTGCGTTCGGTCATTCCCGCGAGATAGGGGCAGGGGAGCGACCTCGTGCCGAAGAAGAAACGGTCCGGGCGGACGAGCGACTGATTCATACGCGGTTCGTTTACCGACATTGCGAATTCACAGGAGAGAAATATAGGGATTTCCTCGGCCTGCGGAAAGTTTCACGAATGTTTTGGTAAACGGACCGGCGCTATTTCAGGCCCTACTTCAGACGGGGACCGCTCCAGTCGCGCTTGAACAGGGGATTGCCGTGTTCGTCCGTTGCGGCTTTGGCGGCCTCCTTGGCGGCGGCAGCCTTCGCGGCTGCCTCCCGGGCGGCCTTCGCCGCCTGGGCATCGCTGAGGATGACGATCGAGATGCGGCGGTTGCGCGCATCGTTGGGGTTTTCCTTCACCAGCGGTTCCGTATCGGCCTTGCCGGTGACATGCGATATCCGCTTAATATCGAGGCCGTTCTCCACCAGGATGCGCCGGCTCGCGAGGGCCCGGTTCGTCGAAAGCTCCCAGTTGCCGTATCCCTTGAGGCTGCCGCGGTAGGGCGTCGCGTCGGTGTGTCCCGAGACGGATATCTTGTTCGGCAGCTTCTGGACGATCTGCGTGATCTTGGCGAGCAGCTTGCTCGTGCGTTCGTGCATCCGGGAACTGCCGCTCGGGAACATGGGCTTGCCTTCCTGGTCGACGACCTGGATGCGCAGACCCTCCGGCGTCTGGTCGATGACGAGATGCTTCTGGAGGTCCTTGAGTTCCTCCGATTCGTCGATCGCCTGCCGGATTTCCGCTTCCGCCTTGTCGAAGTTCTCCTGCTCGCGCTTGGCGAGTTCTTCCTCCAGCTTTTCTTCCGTGATGTTGGCGATCTTGTTGGGGTCTTCTTCCTCGATCTTGCCGCCGCCCTCAACGTCGGCCTCTCCGTCCTGTGCGCCGCTCGTGGGACGCAACTCGAGGGACACGCTCGGCTGCGCCGTTCGCGACGTCATCGCGCCCGGGGAGGAGACCGCTGCGCCGCCCAGCAATCCGCCCGCGCCGCCGGTCGTGGTCGATACCGTCGAAGGCGAGAAATATTCGGAGATGCCCTGCTTCTGTTCCTCGGTCGTCGCATTCAGCAACCACAGAAGGAGGAAGAACGCCATCATCGCGGTCACGAAATCGGCGTAGGCGACCTTCCACGCGCCGCCGTGGTGGCCGTGGCCGCCGCCCTTCTTCACCTTCTTGATGATGATGGGGGCTATTTCGTTGGCGCCTACCATTGCGATTTCCCGGGCGTTTCGCCGATACCGGCGTTAGCCGACGGCCGGGAGGGTGGAGACCGCTTCCTCGACCTCGTAGAAGGTGGGGCGTACGTCGGATTCGAGCGCTTTTCTCGCAAATTCGACGCACACTGCCGGCGCATAGCCATTCAGGTAGGCAAGGAGGCCGGCCTTGATGCACGTGTAGTATTTCGTCTCTGCCTCGTCCGCCGCATTGATCGCCGTCGCGATCGGGCCGATGATTCCGTAAGCGACGAACACGCCGAGGAACGTGCCGACGAGCGCGCCGCCGATCAGCTTACCGAGAACCTCGGGCGGTTCGGTAATCGAGCCCATGGTCTTGATGACGCCGAGCACGGCCGCGACGATCCCGAGCGCCGGCATGCCGTCCGCCATTGTCTGGATCGCGGCGGCGACGCGATGCTGTTCGTGATGATGCGTTTCGATCTCCTCGTCCATCAGCGCTTCCATTTCGTGCGGCGATTCGGAGCCGAGGCTCATCAGCCGCAGATAGTCGCAGATGAAGACCACTGCATGGTGGTTGTTGTGAAGAGACGGAAATTGCGTGAAGAGGTCGCTGTCGTCGGGATTTTCGACGTGGCTTTCGAGCGCCAGCATTCCCTTCGATCGCGCCAGTTTGAATATCTGGTACTGTGCGCTCAACAGGTCGATGTAATCGTCCTTGCTGTACGCAGGTCCTTTCATCGCCTTGCTGAACGCCTTGCCAGCCTTGGTCAGCACGGATTTCGGGTTGCCGACGATGAACGCGCCGATCGCGGCGCCGACGATGATGACGACCTCGAACGGCTGCCAGAGCACGCCGATCTTGCCGCCCATCGCCATATATCCGCCCAGAACGCACGCGAAAACGACGACTATGCCGATAATCAGAAACATACAGGCCTCTGTGTCAGGTTTGGCGTATCGTGGCGGAGCTTAGTTAAAACCCCGTAAAATGCCGGCAATTCGGGCCTTGCCGCCGGGGGCGACGGACGGGCGTATTTCGGCTAATTATGTCGCCCCGTATCCCAACAGCCCGCGCCCGGTCTTCCGGGCGCCAGACAGGAAGTAAGGAACTCAAATGCCGGAAAACGTCGTGACCGTCGAAGCCCTGCAGGAGCGCATGAGCGCCAACCCGTTCAATAACTGGATGGGGCTGAAGATCGAATCCCTGACAGAGGACGAAATGATCGCGTCCGTGAAATGGCGCGAAGAGATGATTTCCAACCCGAAGGCGCGCTACACGCACGGCGGCATCATCGGTGCGATCATAGAT
>JAYQUR010000343.1:0-3845 GCA_038148075.1 Alphaproteobacteria bacterium
CCGGCGACGACCGGCCGACGCCGGCCCGTTCGAAAGAACGGCCCGGCGTTTCTTTTGTGGATAACTCCTAACGCAAGCTTAACCCTCGGAATCGCGTAACATTCTGTAACATTTGTTGATTTGAGTTTGAGAGACGGAGTTTGGTAAACACAATGCGAGGGTCCGACTCGGCCTCGAAACCGGTTCCGGGCGTATTGCGGTACCGGCCTTTCGACCGGACATGGCGGACGAAGACCTTGAAAAGAAGGACTTTGAATGACCGGCGGCATGGCCGCTTTAGCGAACGACCCGTCGACACTCATATAAAAAGACCGAAAGCGTGACAAAACAGAAAACCCTCAAATCGGCAATCGGCTGCACCGGCATCGCCCTTCACTCCGGCCGCAAGACCACGCTGAACCTGATACCGGCCGAAGCGAATGCGGGCATCCGCATTCGCCGCACCGACCTGGTGAACGGCGCCAGCAAAATCGTCGTCGACTGGTCCAAGGTCGTCGATACGCAGCTCGCGACGACGGTCGGCAACGATTACGGCACGACGGTCAGCACCATCGAGCATCTGATGTCGGCCCTCGCCGGGTGCGAGATCGACAACCTCGTGATCGAGGTAGACGGCCCCGAAATCCCGATCATGGACGGCAGCGCCGCGCCGTTCGTTTTCCTGATCGAATGCGCCGGCGTCGTCGAGCTGGAAGCTCCGCGCAAGGCGATCAAGATTCTCAAGCCGGT
This sequence comes from Alphaproteobacteria bacterium, assembly GCA_038148075.1. Classification (GTDB taxonomy): domain Bacteria; phylum Pseudomonadota; class Alphaproteobacteria; order MPNO01; family UBA830; genus JAYQUR01. The sequence continues at coordinate 730 of JAYQUR010000343.1, forward strand.
TACGGTGGGCGACGGCGAGCGCTCGCTGACGGTCCTGCCGTCCGACGAGTTCAGCCTGTCGTTCGAGATCGACTTCGACAACGCAGCGATCGACCGCCAGCAGTACGCGTTCGAGAACCTCGACAGCGACTTCAAGGCGGATATCGCGCGGGCGCGCACGTTCGGCTTCGAAAAGGAAGTCGATGCGCTGCGCAGCGCCGGCCTCGCGCTGGGCGGATCGCTCGACAATGCCGTCGTCGTGGGCGAGGACCGGATCCTGAACGAGGAAGGCCTCCGCTACACGGACGAGTTCGTCCGCCACAAGATTCTCGACTGCATCGGCGACCTTTACCTCGCCGGCGGACCAATCATCGGCGAGGTTCATGCCTGCCGGTCGGGTCACGAGCTGAACAACGCCCTTCTGCGGGCCGTCTTCGACGACGACACGGCGTGGACGCTGGTCGACGCCGAGCCCCGCCGTCACGGCAGCGAGATGCAGGCGATCGAGGCGGTCGCCTGACCGTCCCGCAATCGGGGCAGTCCGCTTTCGGAAGGCGCCGGATGACCGGCGCCTTTTTCGTTGCGCAATGCACGACTCAGCGTTGCTGTGCTATAAACGCCGGATCGAATTTTCGACGGCCGATACGATGAAAACTGGATTGAGACTTTTCGCGATAGCCCTGACGGCCTGCGCCTTCCTCAGCGCCTGCAGCTCCGACGAGGAAGTCTATGTCGAGCAGAAGGTCGAACCGCTGTACAACGCCGCCGTGAACGCCCTCGAGGAAGGCGACTACGGCGACGCCGCCAAGCAGTTCGAAGAGGTCGAGCGCCAGCATCCCTATTCCACCTGGGCGACCAAGGCGCAGCTGATGGCCGCCTATTCGCACTACCAGGCCAACGAGTACGACGACGCGATCATCGGCCTCGACCGCTTCATCCGGCTCCATCCCGGCAACCGCGACACGCCATACGCCTACTATTTACGGGCACTGGCCTATTACGAGCAGATTTCGGACGTCGCACGCGACCAGCTCGCGACCCGCGAAGCCCTGCAGTCGCTCGAAGCGGTCATCCGGCGCTTCCCGGACAGCAAGTTCGCCCGGGATGTCAAGCTCAAGATCGACCTCGCCCGCGATCACCTCGCCGGCAAGGAAATGGAAATCGGCCGGTTCTACCTCGAGCGCCGCCACTACGCAGCGGCGATCAACCGCTTCCGCCGCGTCGTGGACACCTATCAGACGACGACCCACGTGCCCGAAGCGCTGCACCGCCTCGTCGAGGCCTATACGGCGCTCGGCGTGACCGACGAAGCCCGCAAGATCGCCGCAGTCCTAGGGCACAACTACCCGGGCAGCGAATGGTACGTGGACACCTACTCCGTTGCGACGGGGTCCGACCTGCGCGAAAAACCGGAAGAAAGAGGCTTTCTCACGCGTACCTGGGACTGGCTTTTCTGAACGCCGATGCTGGCGTCGCTGTCCATCCGCAATTTCGTCCTGATCGAGAGTCTCGATCTCGAATTCGACGGCGGGCTGTGCGTGCTGACCGGCGAGACCGGCGCCGGCAAATCCATCCTCCTCGACGCGCTCGGGCTCGCGATCGGCGCGCGCGCGGATGCGTCCTACGCCCGGACGGCAGCCGACGACGGCGCCCGCACGTCCGTAACGGCATCCTTCGAGCTTCCCGACAAGCATCCCGTAATCGATCTGGTCCGCGACCACGACATCGATCCGCCGGAAGCGGGCGAGGCGTTCGTCCTGCGCCGCACGATCGCCGCGGACGGGCGCAGCCGGGCCTTCGTCAACGACCAGCAGGTCAGCGTCGCCGTCCTGCGAACGATCGGCGAGGCGCTCGTGGAGATAGAGGGGCAGTTCGCAAGCCACGGCATGCTCGACCCGGCGAACCACAGCGCGGCACTCGATGCATTCGGCCGCCTGACCGGCAAGGTCGGCGACGTGCGCGCCGCGTGGGCCGCGATGCGCGAAGCTGACAGCAAGCTGGAGGGGGCACGAGCGGATATCGACCGCATTGCTGAGGAAGGCGACTATCTCCGTCATGTCCATGCGGAACTGGCGGAATTGGATCCCCGGCCCGGCGAGGACGCGACGCTGTCCGAGACGCGCGCGATGATGATGAACAGCGAAAAGATCGTCGAGGCCATCGAGCAGGCGCAGGCCGTGCTGGGCGGACGCGACGGTCTGCAGACCCGCCTTTCCAAGGTCATGCGCGGTCTCGAACGCGCCAACGAGCAGGCGGCTGGCCGGCTGCGCGAAGCGCTGGAAGCGCTCGACCGCACGACAAACGAAGCGGCGATGGCCGGCGACCTGCTGAACGACGTCCTCCGCGGCATCGACCAGGACCCGGGCCGTCTCGAACAGCTCGAAGAACGGCTTTTCGCCCTGCGGGCGCTCGCCCGAAAGCACAATACCGACGTCGATTCCCTCGCGGCGCTGCGCGAGACGTTCGCACGCAAGCTGGAGGCGCTCGATAGCGCCGACAAGGACATTGCCGCCCTCGAACGCGACGCCGCGGAAAAGCGCGCGGCCTACGGCAAGGCGGCGCTGGACCTCAGCGCGGCACGGCGCGAGGCGGCCGCCCGGCTCGATTCGGCGATCGCGGAGGAACTGCCGTCGCTCCGGCTCGAAAAGGCGCGTTTCGCGACCGCCATCGAAACGTCGGAACCGCAGGACGGCGGCCCGGACGGTCTCGACCGGATCCGGTTCGAGGTCGCCGCCAACCCCGGTCAGCCGCCGGGCCCGGTGGACAGGGTGGCCTCGGGCGGCGAGCTGGCGCGCCTGCTGCTCGCGCTCAAGGTGGTTCTCGCCCGGACCAACCGGATCGATACGCTCATCTTCGACGAGGTCGACGCCGGCGTCGGCGGCGCCACCGCCGCAGCCGTCGCGGACCGGCTGCACAGGCTGGCGGGCGACGCGCAGGTTCTCGTCGTCACCCACTCCCCGCAGGTCGCGGCCCACGGCAACACGCATCTCCGGGTTCGCAAGGACGTCTCCGCCCGCAACGGCAAGGAAACCACGACGACGGCCATCTCCGTGCTGTCGAACGACGAACGGCGCGAGGAAATCGCCCGCATGCTGGCCGGCGCGAAGATCACCGAGGAAGCGCGCGCCGCCGCCGAC
>JAYQUR010000344.1:0-3808 GCA_038148075.1 Alphaproteobacteria bacterium
GCAGTTGACGATATACGCCGTGGCGGACCCGGCTGCGCCGGTACCGATCGCGGCGACTGCAAAATCGATCTTGCCTTCCTTGAGGGCCGCCCAGTGCTGGGGCAGGCCGACTGTCGGCACGCGCTTCACATCCTTGTAGGAAAGCCCGCCGTTGGCGAGAAAGCCCTCGGTGATATAGGCGAACAACGGCGCGGCCCGGAAACCGAATGGCGCGCGCTTGCCCTTGAAATCGGCGGGGGTGCGGATATTCGACTGGTCGGCGACGAGCGGCGCAACGGTGAACACCATCATATTCGCCGCAAGCACCAGGTTCTCGTATTTCTTCTTCGAGAGGCCGGTGCCGGTCTTCGCCATCCAGTATTGGGGCAGGTTCGACAGGCCGAAGGTGATTTCGCCCGCATCCACCAGCGGAATGTACTGCTGGGTGCCGCCCATCGTTTCCGAGCGCAGCTGGTGCGTCGTTTTCGTGGACACGAGCTTGGACAGGGTCGTCGCGATCTGGCCCACCGCGCCCGCCTGGGTGCTGCCGATGGAAAGGGTCTGCGCCTGGGCAGTCGACCACAGCGCAACGGTTGCCGCGCCGACGGCGGCGAGTTTGAGAATGCTCATATTTTCGCATTTCCATATGGAAGAAGGCCCAATCGGCCCGGCGAAGAAATGGTGCGGTCCGGCAGGCTTTCAATGTCGCCGGAAAAATAAATTCCACGCTGGCGCTCAGGGTGGAATGAGGGATTTTCCGGTCCGGGATTATTCCTCTGACGCGCGGCACCGCTTCGGCTAAACTTTCGGCAGGGAGGACCGATATGACGATCAAGAACATGCTGGTCCCGGTCGGCGATATCGAGGTCGACGAAAGCGCGATCGGAACCGCACTTCACCTGACGCAGGGGTTCGGCGGGCACGCGGACTGTCTCTTCGTCGTCGGCGACGTTACCGATGTCATTCCGGCCGGTGCGATGGGGCTTTTCGAGTCCGTCCAGGTCCAGATGGCGGAGGAATACGATCACGATCGCCAGGCCAAGGAAAAGCTCGCGCGGCAGCGCTTCGACGAACTGATCGAGGCGTCGAGTATCGACTACCGGGAAAATGCCCTGCCGGCCGAGCTGCCGTCCGCATCGTGGGAGGTGGCAACGGGAATGGCGTCCGAAGTCGTCGCCATGCGCGGCGGCGCCTACGACATGGTCGTCGTCGGCCGTCCGCCGACAGACCGGACCAGCGTCGCGGAACTGGCCGCCGAGGCAGCCCTGTTTCGGACCGGGCGTCCGGTGCTGATCGCGCCGCCGGAAACCCCGAAGACGGTCGGCGAGGCGGTCGTCATCGGCTGGAACCGGAGCGCGAGTTCGGCGCGGGCGATTTCCGCGGCGCTTCCGTTCCTCGAGCTGGCGCGTTCGGTCACGATCGTCTCGGTCAAAACGGGGGCGAAATTCGGTCCGTCGCCCGAAGAGATGGCGAAATACCTCTCCTGGCATGAAATTCAGGCGGAGGTCGTGGAACTCGAACCGGACCACCGTCTCGTGGGCGAGGTGCTGCTCGAGGAGGCAGAGCGCGTAAGCGCGGATCTCGTCGTCATGGGCGCCTATTCCCACAGCCGCCTGAGGGAGCTGATCCTCGGCGGCGTCACGCGCCACGTGCTGCAGAACGCGGATATTCCCGTTCTGATGGCCCATTGAGCAGCGGTCGAAAGGAAGGAACATGGATAGCGGCATCGAACGGCTTCGCGAATTGAACCAGCTCGGCAAGGCGTCGGATACGCGCGAGACTCTGGCACGCGCCAAGCGCGATATCGAGGCGAAGGGGCTCAACGATTGGCTGATCGTCGACACCGACGCGCATCATTTCGAGACCCAGTCGTGGAGCCAGGTCATCGAGCGCATCCCGAGCGACGTGGTGCGCGATATCGCGAACGCGTTCGTCCGCAACGGTCAGGTACATCCCGGCATCATGCAGACCTCGGGCTGGCCGCCCAACCAGAGCATCGGCGGCCGGGTCAGCCACGACCAGGGCCTCGAGGAACACGCCGAGGCCGAGGACGGCGTCCATCGCGACGTCGTGCTGATCCGGCGCGCGATGGAATGCATGGGCGTCGACTACCAGATCACGTTCCCGACGCCGATGCTGTCGCTCGGCCTGCATCCGGAAGTCGAGGTCGAGGTCGGGCTCGCCGAGGGCTACAACAGGTGGCTTACCGACAATGTGCTGTCGACCGAGGACAAGATCTACTCGATGCTGTACCTGCCGTTCTCGGAGCCGGGCGCGTGCGAACGCATCGTCGAGAAGTATGCCGACCATCCCAAGGTCGCGGGCTTCATGATCACGTCGGTGCGCTACAAGCCCGTGCATCACAACCAGTACATGCGGCTCTACCGGATGATCGAGGAACGCGGCAAGGTGCTCGGCTTCCACGCCGGGCCGCACTGGCCGCACGACGGCTATGTCGGCCAGCTCAACCGGTTCATCTCGATGCACGCGATCTCGTTCGTGCTGTGCAACATCGTCCATATGGCGAACTGGGTGATCAACGGCCTGCCCGAGCGCTTCCCCAACCTGCCGGTGATCTGGATCGAATCCGGCCTCGCCTGGCTGCCCTTCATGCAGCAGCGGCTCGACAACGAGTACCTGATGCGCTCCTCCGAGGCACCCAACCTGAAGCGCCTGCCGAGCGAGTACATCGCCGAGATGTATTACACCTGCCAGCCGATGGAGCGGACCAACATGAAGATGCTGGAAGCGACGTTCGATGCCATCAACGCGCCGACCCAGCTGCTGTACGCGTCCGACTGGCCGCACTGGGACTTCGACCTGCCGACCGTGATCTCCGACCTGCCGTTTCTCGACGAGCAGGCGAAGCGGAACATCCTCGGCCTGAACGCGGCCAAGCTGTTCAACATGGACGTCGACCTATAGCGACAGCATCGACGAAGCCTGCATCCGCGGATCTCCCGAACGCACCGCATTCGACGGTCTAATGATCCGAAACCTGTTGCTTCTTTTAACCAGCGTCCTTGCAGGGTTCTGTCTGCTGGAGATCGGCGCGCGTTTCCTCGTCGCGCTGCCGAGTCCCTATGCACTGCCGGCGGAGATGGTCGTGCAGGACAGTCGCGGTTTCTGGACGCTCAATCCCGGTTTCGAGGGGCGCATGGACAACCGGATCGATTTTTCGGGCAAACGGATATCCGTGACGCGGGACGGTTCGCGCACGGTCCCCTGCCGGAAGGCGGCGGACGGCCCGAGAATAGTTCTGATCGGCGACAGCCAGACGTTCGGCCACGGCCTTTCCGACGACGAGACCTGGGCCAATCGCCTTCAATGTATTTTGGCAGACGCGGGAACGCGCGCGAGGGTATTCAACTTCGGCGTTCCGGGAGTGAATATCGACAGCTATGCCGCGCGTCTGGCGCAGATCGTTCCGGTCCTGTCCCCCCGCGAATCGCGTGATCGTCTTCGTCACGTGGAACGATCTGCACAGTTTCCAGTCCCCGGGGGGCATCGCGCATGCCGCTTCGTGGGCGGAAGCCCTCGAGTCCGCGGACCCCGGCGGGCGGTTCGTCGCGATGCCGGTTGAACCGATCAGATATCTCAACGACCAAACGTGGCGCTATCGTTTCTTTCGCAGAACCGGGGTTTTCGTGCCGCGGTTCGACGATGCAAAGACCTTCGTCGATTCGATGCTTTTTTCGTCGGCGCTGTTCAACGTCGCTTACCCCCGCATCCGCGAGTTGAACTACCGGTTCCGTTCCTCCGGCGCGCTGTTTGCGAAAATTCCCGACGGGACGTTCGAGAGTAATTTCCGCATGCTGCAGATCATGGC
>JAYQUR010000345.1:0-3805 GCA_038148075.1 Alphaproteobacteria bacterium
AGTCAGGAAACCGCCCTTCTTCAGCGTCGGCCGAAGACCGGGCTCCATGTGCGTCAGCGCCTGCGAAATACCGTGACGGACGGCGCCCGCCTGGCCCGACAGGCCGCCGCCGGTGACCGTGCACCAGACATCGTACTGACCGGCCCGGTCGACCACGTCGAACGGCTGGCCGATAATCATCTGCAGCACCGGACGCGCGAAGTATTTCGGGCCTTCCTTGCCGTTGACCGTGACCGTACCGCTACCCGGCTTGATCCAGACGCGAGCGACCGCGTTCTTGCGGCGGCCGGTCGCATAGGCGCGGCCCTGTTCGTCGACCTTCTTGACTGCGGGCGCCGCGGACGGCTGCTCCGGCGCTGCGGGAGCCGCGGGCGCTGCTGCTTCCGCGGCGTTTTCCGCAGCCGCGGCCGCTTCCGCCACGGCTTCCTTCATTACGTCGCCGAGCGTCGCGCCGCCGGCGTTTTCGTTGTCCTGGTCCGCCATGCTCAGGCGCTCCTCGTGTTCTTCGTATTCATCGATGCGATATCGAGCTGCTCGGGATTCTGACCCTCGTGCGGATGCTCGGGACCGGTGTAGACCCGGAGCTTCGTCAACTGCTGACGGCCGAGCTTGGTCTTCGGCAGCATACGCTCCACCGCTTTCATGATGATGCGCTCGCCCTTGCCGTCCGACAGCAGCTTCTCGGGCGTCACGCCCTTGATGCCGCCCGGATAGCCGGTGTGATGGTAATAGACCTTGTCGGTTACCTTGTTGCCGGTCATCGCGACCTTGTCGGCATTGACGATAATGATGCCGTCGCCGCAATCGACGTGGGGCGTGAAGGTCGGCTTGTGCTTGCCGCGCAGGATTTTCGCGCAGATCGAGGCGAGCCGGCCGAGGACGAGCCCTTCGGCGTCGACCACGTACCACTTCTGCTCGATCTCCGACGCTTTCGCGGAGTATGTTTTCATCTTGACGATCCGGTATAGACGGCACCCCCGTCCGGGATGCGATGGCCGCGGAATATGACAGATTTTCGCAGTCAGTCAATCGCTATTCCGGGGAAATTAGTCATTAAATTCAAATAGTTATATTTTCGGTATTAATTTACCCCATCCGCGAGCGTCTCACAGGCCGAAAGCCTTTATGCCGCAGTTGCTACATCGACCCCGTATGCTAGGCTCGCCACTGCAGAACTACCAGAGACGTAATGCCGCCCCCTGCTGCCGCAACCGCCGCTAACGCAATCGCCGAAGGCCAGCGTCACCACGGCGCCGGCGCCTTCGAGGCTGCGGAAAACGCCTATGTCCAGGCTCTCGAGAGCGACCCGGACAATGCGGATGCGCTCCACCTGCTCGGGATCATCCATTTCCAGACCGGCCGGCAGGACAGCGCGCTCGAACTCGTTGAAGCGGCCATCGACGCCGCCCCCGATACTGCGCTCTACCGCTACACCAAGGGCGTCGTGCTGCAGCAAGCTCGACCGCCGCGACGAGGCGGTCGAGTCCTATCGCGCGGCAGCCGAGCGTAACCCGAGCCACCTGGAGAGCCGGTTCAACATGGGCGTCGCGCTCGCGGAACTCGGCCGCACGGACGAAGCGGCCGAGGCCTTTCGTGCCGCGATCGGCCTGTCCGGCGGCCATGTCCCCAGCCTGATCTATCTCGGCAACCTCGAAACCGGGCGTCGTCGGTTCGAAGAGGCCCTCGCCCTGTACCGCAAGGTGTGCGAACTGACGCCGGACGACGGCCGCGCCCACCACAACGCCGCGAACGTGCTGGTGGAACTGCTGCGGCTGGACGAAGCGGCGGTCGAGGCACGCCACGCCGCGGAACTCTCTCCCGGGAATGCCGACATCCAGGCGACCCTCGGTCGGGCGCTCCAGGCCGTCGGCGACATCGACGGCGCTGTCGCCGCCTACTCGGTGTGCCAACGGCTGCGCCGGGAAGCGGCGGGGTCCGAGCCCGGCGCCCTCCCCTTTTCGGAGTCCACACCCGCCCAGATCAAGCACGATATCGAGCAAATCGAGTTTCTTTCGAATCGCAATTTAATAGAATTAGATCAATCTGTTATCGATGCTTACTCGGACATTGCATCATCCATTCCGGCAAATTGCCCGCCGGGCGAACGCCTGTCGTTGACGGATGGCCAGCGCCGCCGGATCGCGCCGTACTACAACCGGCCCTACCATGTCGCCCACGCGACGATGATCGAGGGCGGCGCAATCAATCCCGCTCTCGATACGGAAGCGATCACGCGCGACTACTATTCGAACGAACCGGGTGCCTGCTATTTCGACGATTTCCTGCGACCCGAAGCACTCGCCGAACTGCGCCGCTTTTGCCTAGAATCCATCATCTGGTACGATTTCTCGCACACGCACGGCTATCTCGGCGCCTATCGCGAGGACGGCTTTGCGGCGCCGCTGGTCTTGCAGATCGCGGAGGACCTGCGCCACGCGCTCCCCGACGTCATCAAGGGCCTGCCGGTACGCCATCTCTGGGCCTACAAGTACGACAGCAACATGGAAGGAATTGCGACCCACGCGGACTTCGCTGCGGTCAACGTCAATTTCTGGATCACTCCAGACGACGCGAATCTCGCCCCCGACTCGGGCGGGCTCGTCGTCCACAAGGCGGAATGCCCGCTCGACTGGTCGTTCGACGACTACAATTCGGCCGACAAGACACGGGTAAACGCCTTTATCGAGGAAAACAGCCGCGGCACGATCGTCGTTCCGCACCGGCAGAACCGGGTCGTTCTGTTCAATTCCGACCTGTTCCACGCGACCGATACGATCCGGTTCCGCGAAGGATACGAAAACCGCTGTGTCAACGTGACAATTCTTTATGGCGAGCGCCATTACGATGCCGGTTGAGCCTGTGAAACCGCCCGATCCGTGAAACGATGAAAGAACGGCAAACAATGGGGTCTGACCGGCTGGCGAGTGCGGCGGATTATATCGTATCGGCGCAGCAGGCACACCAGACGGGCCGGCTCGAAGAGGCGGAGGCCGCCTATCGGAATGCCCTCGGTCTTGAGCCGCGCCACCCGGACGCTCTTCATCTCCTGGGCATCGTTCACTTCCAGACCGGCCGCCAAGACAGCGCCTTCGATCTGATCAATTCCGCTATCGGCCAACAGCCGAATATTGCGCCCTATCGCTACAGTCTTGGTCTCGGGTACCAGGAGCTGAAACGCTTGCCGGAAGCGTTTGAAGCCTATCAGCAGGCGTTGCGGATAGACCCGAACCACTACGAGAGTCTTTTCAACAGTTCCTCCGTCCTCGAATCGATGAAGCGCCCGCGCGAGGCCATAGATTTCATGGAACGCGCATTGAAACTTCGGCCCGGCGACGTCAGAGCCTCCCTTTCGCCCGCTCGCTTGCTGAAGGAAAGCAATCGCCACGACGAAGCGCGCGGGGTTCTGGAGACGGCGCGGCAGGCCAATCCCCCCAATGCACGCATCCTTGCAGGTCTGGCGTCCCGGCATCTGATGCTCGGCGCGTTCGACGATGCACTTACGACGATAAAGGAAGCTATCGCCGTCGATCCGGACGATCCCGACAGTTACGGCACGCTTGGTGCGTCGCTCCAGGCCGTCGGCGACCTGGACGGCGCATCGAAGGCCTTCTTCGAAGGCCATCGGCTGCGCAGAAGCGTCGCCTTCCCGGACGAGATCGTCATCTGCAAATCGAAGCTGCAGCACGACATCGAACAGCTCGACTATCTGGTGGCGCAGGGACGCGGTGCCCAGTTTGCCGAATATGCGGAAACGATGCGGTCGGTCCTCGCCACCGTGTCACCGTCGTCGACCTCCATGACGGGA
>JAYQUR010000346.1:0-3804 GCA_038148075.1 Alphaproteobacteria bacterium
GTTCCGGATGGCCGACCTCGCCGTCCATGCCGACCTTATCGCCGCCGCGCGCGACGACGCCAAGCTGATCCTTCAGCGCGACCCGGACCTGAAGAGCGAACGCGGCGAGGCTTTGCGGACGCTGCTCTACCTATTCGAACGCGATGCGGTGGTAAAGACGGCGTTGTCGGGCTAGGCGCCGGCTATTCGGCGGCCGACCGTTCCTTGTCGTCGTTGCTGTTGTAGGGAATGGTCTTCTTGTCTCCGTCGACGGCGGCAACCCGTTTTTCTTCCTTTTTGGCGGCAGATCGCCGGTCGGAAGGCGTAACGATACCGCCCGAGACGACCATCTTGATGCCTTCCTCGACGGTCATGTCGAGAATGACGAGTTCCCGGCGGGGAATGAAAAGGAGATAACCCGAGGTCGGATTCGGCGTCGTCGGCAGGAATACGTTGACGACGTCTTCCTCGGTAAGGTTCTGGACCTCTCCCTGCGTCTGGCCGGTAATGAACCCGAGCGCCCAGCTACCGCGCCTCGGATACTCGAACAGCACCACCTCGCGGAACGCATTGGACTGCTGCTTCAGGATCGTTTCGATGATCTGCTTCACAGCCCCGTAAACGCTCCGGATCACCGGCATGCGGGCGAGGATATGTTCGCTGAGCCGCGTCCACAGCCTTCCCAGCAGGCCGGCCGTCGCCCAGCCGATAAAGGTCAGCGCAACGAAGACGATGATCAGGCCCATGCCGGGGACGGCATGGTGGAGATAGGTTTCCGGATTGTACGCCGTCGGCAGAAGGGGCGTGACCTTGGAATCGACCCAGCGGATGAGCAGCCAGGAGATGTAGAATGTAATGCCGATCGGCGCGGTGACGAGGATGCCGGCAAGGAAGTAGCCGCGGATTCGGCCCATAAAGTGCCTCTTTTTCCGTTGCACGAGGCGATCTCGCGCCCTGTCCCGCCGTTCGGGGCTGGAACCGTTCGTAGACATTCTTGTCAGATGGACCTTCGATTGCCCGAGGGCAAGTGCTGTAACAGAATTACCGGGACGGACCAATGCAAATCATGCCGCGGCGCGTCCTGTGACGGCGGTCACAGCGAAATATCGGGGGTAAACGGAGTAATTTGTCTGCTAACGTGTTTTTGCATGTGTGGCATCGACGCCCCTATCAAACCGACACAGGTCCAGAACATGAAATTTCTTACAGCAATAGTCGCTGCCGCCCTCGTGGCGGTATCGCACCCCGGACATGTCCAGGCGGCTGGTTCCGACGACATGCAGACGTCCCGGCCGAGCGAGGACGACACCTACAGCAAGGCCGTGCGCGCAGTCGAGTCGGAGAACTTCCGTCGCGCGATTTCCCTGCTCAACGACGTCGTGAAGGAGAAGCCTCGACACGCGGACGCGCTGAACTATCTCGGCTACAGTCATCGGAAACTCGGCGACTACGCCATCGCGGTCTCCTATTACAAGCGAGCGCTGTCGCTGGACGCCGAACACAAGGGCGCCAACGAATATCTCGGGCAGGCTTACGTGGAGCTCGGCAACATCGTCGCTGCGGACGAACGGCTTGCCGCGCTGGAGAATATCTGCGGCACCGGTTGCGATGAATACCGGAGCCTCAAGAAGTCCATCGACGAGGCCAGGGCCAGGATGCCGCGCCCGAACCAGAGCTGAAGCCGCCGCCGAGAAGTAACGGGCCCCTGAAACGCATGGTACGGAAGATCAGACTGACGACGGGACTCGTCCTGTTCGTATTCGTCACGGGCCATCTTCTCAACCATGCGTTGGGGCTCGTTTCTCTGGAGACGATGGACGAAGCGCGTTTTGCGCTTCAGCAAGTCTGGCGCAGCTTGCCCGGGTCGGCTGCGCTTTACGCGTCGCTGATCGTGCATCTGCTCTTGGCGGGGTATGCGCTTTACGCCCGGCGCAGCCTGAAAATGACGACCGGCGAGGGCTTTCAGCTCGTCCTCGGCTTCTCCATTCCCCTGTTCCTGGCGCTCCATTTCGCCGGCACCCGGGGCTCGTACGAGCTCGCGGACACGCGAACCACATACGCCTTCGTACTCCTCGCCCAGTGGAAATTCGCGCCGACGGAAGTCTACTGGCAGTCGGCCGGCCTGTTCGCCGCATGGATTCACGGCTGCATCGGGCTTTACATGTGGCTTCGCCTCAAACCCGCCTTCGCGCCGATGCGGTCGACTGCGTTCGGGATTGCAGTGCTCGTTCCCGTCCTCGCGTGGCTCGGTTACTACACGGCCGCAAAAGAGGTGCTCGCGCTTGCCAATAACCGCGAATGGCTGGAGGAGGCGCTCCGGTTTATCAGACCGCCCGATCGCGAACAGATCGGGGTCATAACCGACGTCGCACAAATTATCAGGCTGACGGTCGTCGGCATCATTGCCGCCGCGCTGCTCGGCCGCGCGGTCCGGGCTATCGGCGAACGCCGGCGCGGGAGCATCGCCATAAGCTACCCGGAGAACCGGACGGTCCGCATCGCCCCCGGCGTTTCGGTTCTCGAGGCAAGCCGCCTGAACGGCATTCCGCATGCCTCGGTCTGCGGCGGCCGCGGCCGGTGTTCCACCTGCCGCATCCAGATTGCCGCGGGATCCAAAAACGTGCCGGAACCGTCCGAAGACTAAATTCGGGTCCTGGAGCGCGTCGGCGCTCCGGCGCGGGTGCGTCTTGCCTGCCAGGCGATTCCGACGGGAGACCTCTCTGTCGTTCCGTTGATGCCGCCCAACGCATCCGTACGGGACGTTCGTCGGAGGAGCAGGGAACTCGAAGGCCAGGAGCGCGACGTCGCGATCCTGTTCGCGGACCTTCGCTCCTTCACCCAGTTCTCCGAAAAGAAGCTCCCCGACGACGTGGTTTTCGTTCTCAATCGCTACTTCGCGCAGATGGGAACGGCGGTCGAGTCTGCCGGCGGACATCTCGACAAGTTCATCGGAGACGGGGTGATGGCTCTGTTCGGAACGCAGTCGAACCTCGAAACCGGGGCTCGCCAGGCGCTCGACGGCGCGCGCCTGATGTCGGTGAAACTCGCCGAACTGAACGAACAGCTCTCCGGCGAACTCGACGAACCGCTCCGCATCGGGATCGGAATCCACGCCGGACCTGCCATCATCGGCGAAATGGGCTACGGCAATGCGACCGGGCTGACCGCGATCGGCGACAGCGTGAATACTGCGAGCCGCCTCGAAACCATGACGAAGGAATTCGCCGCGCAGCTCGTCTTTTCCGAGGACGTGGCGCGTCCCGCCGGTATCGACACGGCGTCGTTTGACGCGCGTGAGGTGGAAGTTCGTGGCCGTGCCGAGCCGGTAAAGGTTTTCGTGGTGAAGGACGCGAGTACGCTGGAGGCCTAGGCGGGCGCTACATCAGATCCGAACGGCTGTCTTCTTCTCGAGCTGTTCGACGCGGCCGGCGAGCGCGACAAGGTCGCGTTCGATCCTGCGGCTTCCCTCGTCGGAGCGTTCGCTGATATGCGATACCCGGTTTTCCAGCTCTGAGAGCCTCTCGGTCAGTTCGGCAAGCATTTCGGTCGTGCGGCGTTCCGCCGATGCCAGATCCCGCTCGAGCCGGTAGAGGTGTTCGATGGGGTCGACCGTCTGTTGCGGCGCCTGGCGGTACTGCTGAATTTCGAATACTGCTGCCTGCACGTGAGCCTCTCTTCGTAGAACCGTCTATTCCGTTACGTTGCGGACCGGCAGCGGGATCATCCCGCATCGCCCATTTCGAAATCGGCGATTACACGGCCCTATCGGAGTCGGAGCAATAATCGTGCCAAGAGGTTAAGATTCATAAATAGACTGTATGTGTA
>JAYQUR010000347.1:0-3783 GCA_038148075.1 Alphaproteobacteria bacterium
CCGCTGACCCATCCCGTCGCCGCCGCCAAGCAATGCGCCACGATCGATCACATTTCCGGCGGGCGGTTCGCGCTCAACGTCGTCTGCGGCTGGTTCAAGAACGAGTTCGAGATGTTCGGCGCCGAGTGGAACGAACATGCGGTCCGTTACGAATACGCCACCGAATGGCTCAGGTTCGTTCGCCAGATATGGTCGCAGGAGGGCTCGTTCGATTTCGACGGCCGATGGTTCCATTCGAAGGAGGTCTGGAGCGAGCCCAAGCCGATTCAAAAGCCGATGCCTCCCGTCATGAACGCGGGCGGATCCGCGGAAGGCCAGAAGTTCGCCGCGACGCAGGCCGACATGAACTTCGTCATTCTCAAGGAGCGCGACCTCAAGGGCGGCAAGGCCCAGATCGACCATCTCAAGAACATGGCCCGCGAGGCCGGCCGCGACGTCAAGAGCTGGATCCACGTCTACGTCGTGTGCCGCGACACTGAGAAGGAGGCGCGCGACTACCTGAAGTACTACGTCGAGGAGAAAGGCGACTACGAAGCGGTCAACAACCTGCTCGAGATCTTCGAGATGCAATCGAAGACCCTGCCCAAGGAGGTGCTCGACGAATTCCGCTTCCACTTCATCGCCGGTCACGGCGGCTATCCGCTGGTCGGAACCGCGGAACAGATCGTCGACGAAATGAACAAGCTGATCGACATCGGCGTCGACGGGATGCTGATTTCCTGGGTCGACTACAAGACCGAGTGCAAACAGTGGATCGACGAGGTCATGCCTCTGATGGAACAGGCCGGCCAGCGCAAACCGATGACTATCGCCGCCGAATAGCGGCCGCCGCGACGCGCAACGAAAAAGGGCGGCCAAAGCCGCCCTTTTCCCTCTCGCGAAACGAGATTACATGGTCTTCTTGGCGGCCGCCTTCAGGAGACCGTAAAGTTCGCGGATTTCCGGATTATCCGACTTGCCGAGCAGCTCGTCGCCCAGCGGCGCGATACGGGTCATGTATTCCTTCTGCTCCGCATCGGACAGACGGTAGACTTGGGCGCCGGATTTCTTCCAGGCATCGATCGAGCCCGGGACGTATTTCTCCGAGTTGTTCGACGCCCACTGTTCGAGCTCCTTCGTCGTGTCGAGCACGACCTTCCGATGGTTCGCCGGCAACTTCTCCAGCCACGCCTTGCTGAACCAGGCGCCGGCGGTAATGAACGTGCCGTTGGTGATAGTCAGGTGCTTCGTAACCGTTGGAAACTTGGCGCGTTCGGCGACAACGAGGCTGGTGCGCGCGCCGTCGACGACCTTGCGCTGGATTGCAGGCACGACCTCGGTGAAGGGGATCGGCACGCCCGTACCGTTGAACTCGGCAACTATGCGGCGCTCCATCTGGGTCGCCAGCACGCGGATCTTCCTGCCCTTGAAGTCGGCCAGCGTCTTAATCGGCGCGGTCGTCATATAGGAGTTGCCGTCATACACCCAGATGTTCCCGCCGAAGATGCCCTTCTTGTCGCCGAGCCGCACGAACTTCTCGCGGAAGGACGGTTCGGTAATGGCGCGATGAACGTGCTGGTGGTTCTGGAAGATGCCGGGCGCATCGGCGACCTGGAACGCCGGGTTGACGCCCTGCAGGAAGCCCGGAGGCGCCAGGAAGACTTCCTGCGTGCCGAGCTGGATGCCCTCGATCTGGCGCGGAACCTTGCCGAGCTGGCTGGTCGGAAACACGCGGCCGACGACCTCGCCGTTCGTGCGCTCCTTGATCAGCTTGACCATCTGCAGGGCAAGGTCGTGCTGCGGGTCGTTGGTGGTCGGATAGCCGATCTTCATGTCGTACTTCGCCGACGCTGGGGTCGCGACGGCAAGCGCGGCGGCTGCCGCGACGACCGGCAGAATGCCGGTTTTCAGTATGGTTTTCATGGAAGCCTCTCCTTGACTGTACTAATCCGTTCTCGCGGTTTTTAGCGGTCTCAAACTAGGCGAGACAGCCGCCGTTTGAAAGCCCAATCGTGGGACTGGTTAACGGCTTCTCCGCATGAACAGCATCTCGCCCGAAAATGGCAAAACCAAGGCGAGCGATCGAACGCCTAGCCCAGGGATTCCGCGCGCCTGAGTGCGGCTATCATCGAAGATTGCAGCAGATATTCGCGCGCCTTGGCGGGATCCGCCGCATTGGCGCGCATCTCGTCGTGCTTGGCCTTTCGGGCCGCCGGGTCGGTTTCCTCGAGCATAGCCTTGTTGCGCATCGTCGTCTGCTGGACGTAATCGATCGCGATCGGCCGCCGCTGGGCGTCGTATCGGTCCAGCTCGCTGTCGCCCACTTCGCCGTTCCAGACGCGGACGATCTTCTCGCACAGATTGACCGCGTCATGGATGCCGCCGTTCATTCCCATCCCGCCGAGCGGGTTGTTGATATGCGCTGAATCGCCTGCCAGGAACACGCGGCCCTTGCGGTAGGTTTCCGCCACGCGCTGATGCACGGCATAGGCCGTCCGGTGGTAAGTGTCGTAGTCGCCTTCCTTGTCGCATACCTGATGCATGCGTTCCTGTACCGTCTTGTCGGAGACAAGAGTATCCGCGGTCTCGCCGGGACGCGACGGCAGCAGCAGCCGCCACAGGCCGGGCACCTTCACGAATACGAACCAGAAATCGGGGTCCGCGATATAGGCGATCGGGGCGAGGTTCTCGAAATGGTTCTCGAACGGATACTCGGTGCTGGCGCACAGCCAGAGCTCGGGAAAGGTAAGCCCGGGAAACTCGATTCCAAGCCCGATCCTGATAACGCTAGACGCGCCGTCGGCGGCAATAAGGTAGCGTCCCGTGATTTCTTCCGGCCCGTCGGGGGACTCCGCCAGCAGCGTCACGCTGCCGTCGTCCTGCTTCGAGCCTGTCGCCCTGACGCGGAAACGGACGTCGACATTGTCCATCTTCCGCAGTTCGTCGACGATTATGCCCGTCAGCTTGTACTGCTCGCACTGCACCCGATAGGGATGACGCGTGTCGTCCTTCAGAACGCCGAGGTCCCATTCGGCGACGACGCCTTCCCGCGTATCGCGATATTGCCAGACCGGGCAGATGATCCCCTGTTCGATCAGCTTGTCGACCACGCCGAGGTCGTCCAGCATGTCCAGCGTCGGCGGATGAAACGTGGATGCCCGGAGGTCAAGGGGCAACTCGTTCGCCGCCTCCAGGATCGTCACAGGAATGCCTTTCTGCGCCAGGAAAAGCGCGGCGCTGCATCCCACGGGCCCAGCGCCCGCAATTATCACGCGATCCGTATCGCTCATCGACCTCTCCCGATTTGTCCCATGAAAATTATACCCCGGTCGGAGCCGGTCGACATCCGTTGCGTCCGATCCGAAGGCGCGCCAAATTGGCGCGGTCCGACAATCGGGGAGCGAACGGAATGAATGCCTTGAAGGACGCCAGGCCGATCGGCTGGCGCAAGAAGATCGGAGTCATCGTGCCGCCGAACAACACGGTGAACGAGGCGGAGTTCAACCGCGTCGCACCGCCGGGGGTGAGCTTTCATTTCACGCGCTCGCCGCTGCATTCCGCCCCCGCCGCTGACGACTTCGCAGAGATGTTGTCCGACGTCGAGTGCGCGATGCAGGACCTCGCCGCGTGCAAGGTCGACTATGCGACCTATGCCTGCACGGCCGGCTCCATGGCGTGTCCTGCCGACCGGCTTCTCGGCACCATGCGGGGTTCGGGGGTCGATGCGAATTCGACGGCGCAGGCGATCGTGAGCGCTCTCGAGACCCTCGGCGCCCGTCGCGTATCGATGGCGTCTCCCTACAC
>JAYQUR010000348.1:0-3762 GCA_038148075.1 Alphaproteobacteria bacterium
TCGCCGATCCGTACGCGATCCTCGGCGTCGCGCACGACGCGCCGGACGGCGAGGTGCGGGCGGCCTGGCGCGAGCTGATCAAGGAGAACCACCCCGACAAGCTGACTGCGGAAGGCATGCCGGAAGACTTCATCCAGGTCGCGACCCGCAAGATGGCGGCGATCAACGAGGCATGGGAAACCGTCCGCAAGCAGCGCGGGATCCGGTAGGCCTGCAGACGAAAACGGCGGCCCCCGGAGGACCGCCGTTTGCTTGCGGGAACGAGCGCGCGCCGCTATGCGGTGGCGGTCCGCCGGCGGCGCGCCAGTCCCAGCCAGGCGAGGCCCAGACCGAAAAGCGCCAGCATGCCGGATTCCGGTGCGGGCGTCGGTTCGATCGCTTCGGTCGTCCGGATGCCGAACGTGAAGCCGTGCCAGGTTTCGGGCGTGGGCACGACCCAGGTGAAGGTCGAGAACGTGCCGATGAACTGGATCGTCCCGTGACCCTCGGCGCCCTGCAGGATGTCGCCGGGCAGTTCGGTCAGCGACGTCGAGGTTCCGCCCCAATAACCGGCGCCCTGGCTGACGATGTCGAAAGGCGAATCGAAATCGTAGGTCGTCGGCAGGCCGCCGTTGCCGAGGCTGACGATCGCCATGATGGGATCCTTGATCGCCTCCGACAGCGTCACCCGGTAGGTCTGGTTGAGCCCGCCGACGAGCGCGAGGATATCCGTGTCCGGCGGCGCGTTGTCGACTTCGGCGCTGATATAGGGCGTTTGCGGGTTCCAGTAGTTGGTTCCGCCGCCGCTGGTCTGGGCGAAATAGAGCGACCCGGGCGTATTGTCGAAATTGATCGCCTCGAAATTCACTGTAACGGTGGAGGAATCGGGGAGCGTGATCGTTCCGGTCGCCGTGCCGCCCGCAACATTGGCCGACGTCCAGTCGACGTAATGATAGGGAACAGCCGAGGCAGCGCTCGGCACCAGGAATGCCAGGAAGGCCAGAACCGCCGATATTTTCATCGCAACTCTCCGCCGCAACCGTCGAAAGGCCCGTCTGCGCATTATATGCAAAATCCGTGCCGTTCGAACTTTCTTCGCGTTTCTGCGGCTTCCGGCTTCGACGCCGGTCCCGGCGGTACGAATCCGTAAAAATCTTTTACGCCAGGAGATTCCAATCGGTGTTTGACAACGGCCGGGCGGAAACAGACTCTCCGCCGCCATGAAACCCGCCCATATCGCCCTCGCCGTGCTCGTCATGGCGGTCTGGGCGTCCAATATCACCGCCGCGCGCATCGGCGCCGCCGAGATTCCCGGCTGGGCGCTGATCACGCTGCGCATGGCCGTCATAGCCGTCACTCTCGTGCCGTTCGTACGCATCCCGCGCGCCCATCTGATGCAGATATTCTGGCTGTCGGTGACGATGGGCACGCTTCATTTCGGCCTGATGTTCGTTGCGCTCGAGCATATCGAGGCGGGAACCGGCGCACTGATCATCCAGACGTCCGTACCCTTCGCGGCGTTGCTGGCGTGGCTCGTTCATCGCGAGCGTCTGGGCTGGGGCCGGGCGGCCGGCATCGCGATCTCGTTCGCGGGCGTTGCGCTTATTTCGGGCGAGCCGCGCGTTTCGGACAACCTGCTATTCGGCGCAATGGCGCTGGTCTCCGCATTCTGTTTCGCGGCCGCCAATCTCCAGCTCCGGCGTCTCGGCGGCGCCAGCGTGTTCGCCATCAACGGCTGGATGGCGGTTTTCGCGATCCCTCAAATGGCGCTCATTTCCTATGTCTCCGAAACCGGCCAGGTCGACGCGATCCTGAACATGAGCACGGAAGCCGCCATCGCGATCGTCCATATGGGGATCGTCGTCAGCATCGTCGGCCACGGACTGTGGTATCTTCTGGTCCCGATGTACCAGACCAACCAGACGATGCCGTTTTCGCTGCTGATCCCCGTCTTCGGCGTGTCGTTCGGCGCCGCCATCCTCGGCGAGACCGTGACCTGGACCGTCGTCGCGGGCGGCGCCATCACCATCGCCGGCGTCGCGCTCGTGATCTTCCGCCGTCCGCCCGCAGCGCGGCCGCCGGCATGAGGCGCCCGCGATGCGGATAACGGACCGGCCGTCCCCCAATTTCGACGAGCGCGGCGTAGGGATCGACATGGCTGTCCTCCACTACACCGGCATGCGAACCGCGGACGCCGCGATCGACCGGCTGTGCGACCCGGAAGCGAAGGTCAGCGCGCACTACGTCGTCGGGGAAGACGGCGCGGTCTGGCGCCTCGTCGCGGAGGAGAAACGCGCCTGGCATGCGGGCGTCAGCTACTGGGCCGGCGCCACCGACATCAACGCGCGCTCCGTCGGCATCGAGATCGTCAATCCGGGTCACGAGTTCGGTTACCGGCCGTTTCCCGAGGCGCAGATGGCGGCGGTCGAGGAACTGCTCGGCGGGATCGTCGCGCGCCACGGCATCGCGACCTCCCGCGTCGTCGGCCATTCGGACGTCGCGCCCAGCCGCAAACAGGACCCGGGCGAACTGTTCGACTGGCCGCGCCTCGCGCACGCAGGCCTCGCAATCTGGCCGTGGACGGTGCCCGACGACGCTCCGCCGGAAGACGACGTCCCCGCGCTCCTCGCCCGCATCGGCTACGATCCGGACGCGCTTCTCTCCGACGTCGTCGCCGCGTTCCAGCGCCGGTTCGTCCGGGATGCCGTCACCGGAGACGCGGACGAGCGCACCCGCCGGACGATCGCCGCGGTCGCTGCCCTCCGTTCCTGACTTGACCCTTCTTCGGAACTCTTCTGCTTGACGCCTCCGGCGGACTCTTCTGCTTGACGCCTCCGGCGTCGGGGCGCACTTATGCGCCGGGCCAGACGGTCGGATGGTCGCCTTCCGGCAACGGGGAAACCCGCCGGGGGGAGGAAAGTCCGGGCTCCACGGAAACACGGTGCCGGGTAACGCCCGGCGGGGGCGACCCCAGGGAAAGTGCCACAGAGAGCAGACCGCCTGCCCTTCGGGGCCGGCAAGGGTGAAAGGGTGCGGTAAGAGCGCACCGCGTCTCCGGCAACGGCGACGGCACGGCAAACCCCACCGGGAGCAAGACCGAATAGGGACTGCACGCGGGCGCAAGTCCGCAGGCGGGTTTCCGCGCCGCGGTCCGGGTGGGTTGCGCGAGGCGTCCGGCGACGGGCGTCCCAGATGAATGGCCATCTCCCGCACGCTCCGGCGCGCGGGGACAGAACCCGGCTTACAGACCGTCTGGCCCGTTTACCGCCCCGCCCGCCGAAACATGAACATAAAGAGAACAAAATATCGCCACAATTGGCGGCGATATTCCCTGCCTGACGTTTTCGGATGCATTTGGTCGTCTTCCGGCGCGGTCTTCCGGACTACCGGAAGGGCGACTAATTGTTGTTTCTTAACTGTTTTTTTACTGTCGGCGGCATTGACTCCCATATTAGACCATGATATCCCATCATGTCCCAAAACTGCTTGCGGGACGTGGAGTTGTGCCGGTTTTCCGGCAGCGTCGAACCAAAGGAAGCGGATCGTCCCGTGGCGTCGTTTATTTCGACATACGAGAACAAGGTCGACCGGAAGGGCCGCGTGTCGGTTCCAGCCGCGTTCCGTTCCGCGCTTTCAGGCGAGCAATTTCAAGGGGTTATCGCCTACCAGTCGCTCATCGAGCCGGCCATCGAGGGTATCGGCCGCTCGACGCTCGACGAATTGAACCGGCGCCGCCTCGACCAGTCGCTCGACGGCGGCGACTTCGCGCAGACCCTTCTCGGC
>JAYQUR010000349.1:0-3754 GCA_038148075.1 Alphaproteobacteria bacterium
ATGTACAGCATGTCGCCCTGACCGAGCAGCTGTTCGGCGCCGCCTTCACCCAGGATGGTGCGGCTGTCGATCTTCGATGTGACCTGGAAGGAGATGCGCGTCGGAAAGTTGGCCTTGATCGTGCCGGTGATGACGTCGACCGACGGGCGCTGCGTCGCCATGATCAGGTGGATGCCGGCGGCACGCGCCATCTGGGCGAGACGCTGGACTGCGGCCTCTACCTCCTTGCCGGCAACCAGCATCAGGTCGGCCATCTCGTCGACGATGACGACGATGTAGGGCAGCGGGTTCATGTCGTACTGCTGCTCTTCGTAGACCGGTTCGCCCGATTCCGGATCGAAGCCGGTCTGCACCGTCCGCGTCAGGATCTCGCCCTTCTTTGCGGCATCGGCGATGCGCTGGTTGTAGCCGTGGATGTTGCGGACGCCGAGGCTCGACATAGCGCGGTAGCGGTTCTCCATCTCGCGCACCGCCCAGCGCAGCGCGACCACCGCCTTCGCAGGATCGGTGACCACCGGCGACAGCAGGTGCGGAATGTCGTCGTAGACCGACAGCTCCAGCATCTTGGGGTCGATCATGATGAACTTGCACTGGTCCGGCGTGAGGCGATAGAGCAGCGACATGATCATCGTGTTGACCGCGACCGACTTGCCCGAGCCGGTCGTGCCCGCGATC
The DNA here is from genome assembly GCA_038148075.1 of Alphaproteobacteria bacterium. Lineage (GTDB taxonomy): Bacteria > Pseudomonadota > Alphaproteobacteria > MPNO01 > UBA830 > JAYQUR01. The sequence continues at coordinate 676 of JAYQUR010000349.1, forward strand.
AGCAGATGCGGCATGCGGGCGAGGTCGACCATCGTCGGCGCGCCGCCGATATCCTTGCCGAGCACCAGCGTCAGCGCACCGGAATGTTTCTCGTAGTCGCGCGCGGAGACGAGCTCGCGCAGCGCGACCAGTTCGCGCGTCGAATTCGGCAGTTCGATGCCGATGACGTTCTTGCCCGGCACCACGGCGACGCGGACCGACACCGCGCTCATCGACCGCGCGATATCGTCGGCGAGGCCGATCACGCGCGAGGATTTCGTGCCCGGCGCGGGCTCGAGCTCGTAGAGCGTGACGACGGGGCCGGGGCGGACCTTCACGATGCGGCCGCGGACGCCGAAATCCTCCAGCACGGATTCGAGAAGCCGCGCATTCTCGGCCAGCGCCTCCTCGTCGAGTTTGTCGGCGGCGCTGTCCTCGGGCGGCTCGTCGAGCGCATCGAGCGGCGGCAGCGAGTATTCCCCGGTGCCGAGGTCGAAGCTGGTCTGCGCGGCTTCCGCCGCGCGCTTGCCGCTGGCGGCCTTGCGCCGTTTCGGGGCGACGATCTTCTTCTTCGACGCAGCGTCCGGTTCCGGCGCCTCCGCCCCGTCGTCGGAGGCTCTCCGGCGGCGTTTCCGGCGGCCGAGGATCGGCTCGCGCCGCCCGTCGCCGAGATCGTCGTCCGGCGGGACGTCCGTTTCGTCGTCGTCTGCGGCGTGCGGGGCGTCGTCTTTCCACGGGACGTCGTCCGCCGATCCGCGCCGCGGCAGATGCGCGCGGCGGAACAGCGACAGGGCGGCGCCGCCGGCCCTGCCTGCTGCCCGCGCGCCGAACCGGCCTCCCGCCATTCCGTAACGCGCGGAGGATTCGCTCACGCGGCCCGCGCCGCGGACGAGCGCCCGCCATTCTTCCCGACTGAGGCCGAGCGCCGCGCCGAGAGCGAGCGCCGCGAGAACGCCGCTCGTCAGGCCCAGCGCCCACTGCGGCACTGCGCCTGCGGCGAGTGCGTCCAGATCGGCGAGAAGTATCCCGCCGGTAACGCCGCCGAGGCCTGCATTGACGGGCCATCCGGCCCAGGCCGGCGCGGCGGCGAGACCGGCCGAGGCCAGCAACAGGAGGATCGGCAGCGCGGCGACGCGGATCCACAGCCGGCCGAGGCTCCGATGCGTGCCGGCACGCCACCCCCAGACCATCAGGACGAGGCCCGGCAGGACAGCCGCGCCGCCGATGCTCTGCATGATCGCGTCGGCGACGACCGCGCCGGTTCCGCCAAGCGGGTTAAGCGCGTCGCGCACGACCGAATGGTTCCACGACGGATCGGATGAATCGTATCCGAGCACCGCGATCGTCAGCGCCAGACCGCTCAGAAACAGGACGAGGCCGCCAAGCTCGCTCAGGCGGCGCCCGAGGAACGCGGTCGTCTCCGGCGAGAGGAGGGCGGTGCGTCCTGCATTTCGGGTTCGGCTGGCCATGTCAGTCTCCGTTGTCCTGTACGCTCAACTCAGAGGATCGATGCGATGCGCGCCAGCGCTTCGCGGGTGATTTCGAGATCGTGCACCAGCGCGAGCCGGATATATCCGGCACCCGGGTTGTAGCCGTCGACGTTGCGCGCGAGATAGGCGCCCGGGATAACCCGGATGCCGCCCTCTCCCCACAGGCGGCGTGCGGCCTCCTCGCCGTCGCCCACGTCGAGCCAGAGATAGAAGCCGCCCTCCGGCTGGTAATATCCGAAACGGCCCCCGAGGATCTCCGAGGCCACCTCGTATTTCGCGGCATAGGCGGCGCGGTTGGCCTCGACGTGCGTCTCGTCGTTCCATAGCGCGGTCGCAGCGGCGAGAAGCGGCAGCGGCGGCGGAGCGCCGCCGTAGTCCCGCAGCCGGGCGAACCGGCGGATCAGTTCCGGATCGCCGGCGGCGAAACCCGCTCGAAGCCCGGGCGCACTGGAACGCTTGGACAGCGAATTCATGATGCAGACGCTCGTCATGCTGCCGCCCAGCGCGGCACAGGCCTCCGCCGCCCCGGCCGGCGGCGCGTCGTAGTACAGTTCGCTGTAGCACTCGTCGCTGAGCAGCAGGAAATCGTGGGCGCGCGCGAGCTCGACGAGGGTCTTGAGCGTCTCCAGCGGGGCGATGCGCCCCTGCGGGTTCGCCGGGGAGCAGTAATAGGCAAGCGCCGTCCGCGCCAGCGTCTCGTCCGGCACGGCCGTGAAATCGGGAAGGAATCCATGCTCCTTGCCGGCCGGCACGAGGACCGGTTCGGCGCCGGCCATGACGGCCGCGCCCAGATAGACCTGGTAGAACGGGTTGGGCATAAGGACGACCGGCTTCCGGCCGTTCTTTTCCTCCGGCACGGCGGCGAGCGCGATCATGAACAGTGCCTCGCGGGTGCCCGACACCGGCACGACCATGGTTTCCGGATCGACCATGCCGTCCGGCAGCCCGTAGCGGCGCGTCATCCAGGCCGCGATTGCGGCGCGGGCGGTTTCGGTGCCGCGCATCGGCGGGTACTTAGACCACCCCGCCGATTCGGTCGCCACGGTTTCCGCCAGGAAGTCGGGCGGCGCGTGCTGGGGTTCGCCGAGAGACAGCGGGATCGGCATCATGCTGGCCGGCGGCTCTATTCCGCCGAGAAGGGCGCGCAGCCGGTCGAACGGATAATCGCCGACCGCATCGAGTCGGGCGTTTAGCGGCATACAGCCCCCTGCGGAGCGCGTGCGCTGCTTGTTCTGAGTGTCGGCATGATCCCCGAAATGCCCCGGATTGAACCCGAAAGAGAACAAAGCGGAAAAACCTCCGGCCCGCCAGGCACCGGACGCTTTCCTGCCATCGCTTAGATTCTACATGATCTTGAGAAGCTAAACCACTGGTCTACAAGGGGGAGCGTGATTCGGTTGGTTTCGGGACCGGAACGAACATTCGGGGAACAAATGCGCCGCCGCCGGCCGGGGGATGCGTGGCGGAGGCCGACGCTGCCGCAAAAAGCAACGCCGCCCCGGGGTTCGGGGGCGGCGTCTCCCCCTGGGTCGGGTGGAGGAAGTGGCGGCGCCTGTCGGCAATATCGGCGCCGCCTTTGAGCGCCGGAGACCGAACGGATGGCAGTACGT
>JAYQUR010000350.1:0-3745 GCA_038148075.1 Alphaproteobacteria bacterium
GGCTCACCGTGCTCTCGTGCACGCCGACGACCTCGGCGACGTCGCGGAGCGTCAACGGCTTCAAATAAGCGACGCCGCGTTCGAAAAACGCTTCCTGCTGAGTGACCAGTTCGGTCGCAACCTTGAGAATCGTCTCGGCGCGCTGATGCAGCGCGCGGACAAGCCAGTTCGCCGACTGGAACCGGTCGCTGAGGAACTCGCGGTCGTTCTTCGATCGGGCCTGGCGGCGGACCAGCGCATAGTAGCGGGTATTGACGAGGACGCGCGGCATCGTGTCGGCATTGAGCTCGACCATCCAGCCTTCGGCGGTACGCCGGACGAACACGTCGGGCACGACCGGCTGCGCGATGTCGTGGTCGAACGCCGACGCGGGGCGCGGGTTCAGCTCCTTGATCTCGGTGACCATCTGCAGGAGATCTTCGTTGTCGACGCCGCAGAGCTTTCGAAGCTGCGCAAACTCCCGCTTTCCGAGGAGCTCGAGATTGTCGAGCAACGCCTGCATGGCAGGGTCGAGCCTGTCCTTCTCGCGAAGCTGAAACGCGAGGCATTCCGAGAGGCTGCGCGCGAAGATTCCGGGCGGGTCTAGCTGCTGGCAAAGCGCGAGCGTCCCCTCGACCTGGCCGAGGTCGCAGCCGAGCGCCACCGCGACGGGCTCGAGATCGCCAACGAGCCAGCCGTTGGCATCGAGCATGTCGACCAGGCGACCGGCGATCATCAGCTCGGAATGTTCCTCGAAATCGATGTTGATCTGCTCGATAAGGTGGTCGCGCAGCGTCGGCTCGTCGGTCGCGAAATTCTCGAGCCCGCTCAGGTCGTCGTCGAAGCCGCCGCCCGCGGCGTTCCACATCAGCGATTCGTCCGACGCTCCGTCGGACGCGGATTCGGGCTCGTAGACGTTTTCATAGTCGGCATCGAGCGCGCGGTCGTCGTCGCCCATGCTTTCTGAGGTCGCATGGTCCGCGGAATCGGGAAGCGCGTCGTAATCGTCGTAGGCGGGATCGTCAGGCGACAGCACGCCTTCGTCGCCGTCCTCGGCATCGAATTCACCCGCGGCGGGATCGGCCCCGTCGTCGCCCTGCGCGTCCGCCCCGTCGTCTCCGACGGCAGCATCGCTCTCGGACGGCGTGGCGCTATCGCCGTCCGCATCCTCACGCTCGAGAAGCGGATTCTCCTCGATTTCCTGTTCGATGTATTCGGCGAGCTCGATATTGGACATCTGCAGCAGCTTGATCGCCTGCTGCAGCTGCGGCGTCATTACCAGAGACTGGCTCTGCCGCAGGTCCAATCGGGGTCCGAGCGCCATTTGAGATTTTCTTACCTACACCTGATCAAAATCGTGCATGCGCTGGTAAAGCGTTCTAAAGACTGAATCTTTCGCCGAGGTAAACCCGCCGGACGTCTTTGTGCGCAACGATTTCGGACGGCGCGCCCTCCATCAATACCGCGCCGTCGTGCAGGATATAGGCCCGGTCGACGATATCCAGGGTCTCGCGGACGTTGTGATCGGTGATCAGCACGCCGATGCCGCGGTCCTTCAGATGCGCGACAAGATTTCTGATGTCGTCCACCGCGATCGGGTCGATGCCGGCGAACGGCTCGTCGAGCAGCATGAAGCTCGGCTGCGATGCCAATGCGCGGGCGATCTCGACGCGCCGCCGTTCGCCGCCGGACAGCGCCAGCGCCGGCGTGCGACGCAGGTGGCTGACCGAAAACTCGGCCAGCAGTTCTTCCAGCCGCGCCTCGCGGCGGCGCACGTTGTCGTCGGTAACCTCGAGGACGGAACGGATGTTGTTCTCGACGTTCAGGCCCCGGAAGATGGAGGCTTCCTGCGGCAGGTAGCCGATCCCGAGGCGGGCGCGCCTGTACATCGGCAGGGACGTGACGTCCTGTCCGTCGAGCGAGATCGCGCCGTGGTCGGCGGAGATCAGCCCGGTCATGATGTAGAAGCAGGTCGTCTTGCCGGCGCCGTTGGGGCCCAGCAGACCGACCACCTCGCCGCGCTGGACGTTTACGCTAACGTCACGGAGGACGGGCCGCTTCTTGAAACGCTTGCCGATCTGGCGGGCGTACAGTCCGGCGCTGCCGTCGATGACGCGCGGCCTCGCCGCCGCGCCGGTCTCGCCGGCGCCCCCGGAGCGGGACGAACCGATGCGGGAGATATCGTCAGTCACCGCGGGGTCCGTTCCGGCGCACCGCCGATCCCCTGACGCGGATCGGGCACCTGGTCCGGAGTGAAAATGCCCCTGACGCCGCCCGCGCCGCGGCCGAACAGCTTGCTGACGCCCGTATTAAGGTTAACTTCGGCATGTTCTCCGTTCAGTTGATTGTCGCCACGCGTAATCTTAACCGATCCGGTAAGCGTCGCCACGCCCGTTTCGACGTTGTAGACCCCGCGCGCCGCGCGAACGATTTCGTCAGGCGTCGTGATCACAACATTGTCGAACGCGTCGACCCGGTTCACCTTTGATTTTCCTTGTTTATCCTTAACAAAGTGTGCTGTCAGCACATCTGCCCGCAGGCGGTTTTCGCCGCGCGTCGCCACGGCGTTTCCGCGCGCGACCGCCAGATTGCGGTTTTCCCAGTACTCCAGGCTGTCTCGCGCCGTAATCCGGTCTGTATCGGTGTCGAGCCTGACGCCGCCGGTCAGGACGAGAACGCCCTTCTGCACGTCATAGACGCCCTTGTCGCCGAAGGCCCGCTGCGTCGGCGTGACGATGCGGACGTTGCGGTCGGCGTCGATGCGCCATATCGAGGTCGTGCCGCCCTTGTCGTCCGTATAATAGGCGGTCAGCATGTCAGCGAGAACGGACACGTCGCCCTGCACCGCCTTCGCGTTGCCGCGCGCGATATAGGCCTTGGTCTTCGATTGCCATTCGATCCCCTGATCCGCATGGATCTCGATCGGCTTGCCGCCGGACTGGGTCGGCAGACCGACGCCCTGCGCGCCGGCCGCGGACGTCCCGGCAGCGAGAGCGGCCGCGATCAGGGCCATTCGGATGGTTTTACGCAGTTCGGTCATTTCGCGGTCCTTCCCGGCTTCGGCGCCTTGCCCGGATACAGCACCATCTTCGCCTTGCCGGAAAAGACGATGCGCTCCCCGTTGCCCTCGACGCGGAAGCCCTCGGCAACGACGGTGCCGAAGGGTCCCTGCCCGCGGACCGGATCGTCCCCCCGGGCGGTTCCGGTGCGGAACTCTATGCGCGCATTGCGCGTTTGGAACTCGTAACCGTCGTCGTGATAGAGCTGGACCCCCCCGGTCAGGTCGAGAACTTCCTTCTGACGCCAGAAAATACCGGACGGCGAGGTAATGGCGACCCACGAGTCGCCCTTTAACGTGACGTCCGCCTTGGGGGCCGACAGCTCGACGCGGCCCTCGCTCTCGGGCGGCTGCACGGCGGACGCTGCGGTAACGGAGAACGGCCGGTTGGCGCTGTCTACGCCGGTAAAGCGCGCGTTGACGACTCGCTGGCCGCCGGCGGTCTCGATATTGATGTCGGACATGCCGATCCGGAACCGGTCGGGCGGCGGTTCCAGCTCAGGCCAGACGACGAGCAGGACCACGACGACGCCGGCGATCAGCGGCAGCGCGTACTTGGCGAGGCGGACGAAACGGCTGTAGCCCGAACGATAGCGTTGCGGCCGGAGCGGCTGGCCGGCGTCGCCGTGCTGGGCATTACCGGAAACGTTCCTCCGACCGGCGATTTCCGGACGCAAAGCCATGCGTCAGGAAAGACCGGTCCTGAGC
>JAYQUR010000351.1:0-3736 GCA_038148075.1 Alphaproteobacteria bacterium
CCGCCGGGCCGCCAGGCCCATTATCGCCCACAGCGCCCCACCACCCCCTCGTCCGCAGCCGCCAACGCCCTTGACACCGGCGCCCGCCAGCGCATCGGCAGGGCGATCGCGTCGGCGCTCGCCGCCGACGGCTGGACCGTGGGCATACACGTCCGCGAACCCGGTCCCGATGCGGGGGCGCTCCTGGGCGAAATCGAGGCCGCGGGCGGCAAGGCCTATGTCGTGGCAGGCGACCTGCGGGACGATTCGGCGTGCCGGCGCGTGATGACGGCGGCAGCGGCGGCGGCCGGCCCCGTCGCGTGCCTCGTCAACAACGCCTCGCTGTTCGAACGGGACGAGCTCGCGACGGTCAGCCGGGAAAGCTGGGACGGGCACATGGAGACGAATCTCTGGGCCCCGGTCTTGCTGTCGCAGGCCATGGCGGCGGGTCTGGCGGCGGGCGCGGAGGGCAACATCGTCAACATCGTCGACCAGCGCGCGTCCAACGTGTCGCCGGGCTTCCTGTCCTATTCCGTCAGCAAGTCGGCGCTGTGGGCGCTGACGCAAAATCTTGCGCTGTCGCTCGCGCCCGCGATCCGGGTGAACGCGATCGGTCCGGGCCCGACGCTGCCCAGCCCGCGGCAGACCGACGAACAGTTCGCCCGCCAGGCGGCGCGCGTGCCGCTGGGTCACGGCGCGACGCCCAGGGAGATAGCAAACGGCGTTCGCTATATACTCGCCTCGCCGTCGATGACCGGCCAGATGATCGCCCTCGACGGCGGGCAGCATCTCGGGTGGGATCATCCGGGACCCGGCGGGATCCCGGTCGAGGAATGAACCCGCCGGACGTCAGGAGCAAGAGACGATGACTGTCAACCGATTCGCCTTCGCCGCACCGGCGCACGGTACCGCGCCAGGCATCCGCCGCGTTTTCGTCACCGACCTGGTGCTCGAGTGTCTCATCGGCGTCCATCGGCACGAGAAGGACGGAGCGCAACGCGTCCGGATCAATCTCGACCTCTCGGTGGCGGAATCCGAGCAGCCCGTCGACGACCGCCTCGCCAACGTCCTGTGTTACGAGGACCTGATCACGAAGGTGCGGGTGCTGGTTTCCGCGGGACACGTCAATCTCGTCGAAACGCTGGCGGAGCGCATCGCGGTGCTGTGTCTCGCGGAACCCGGCGTGCTTTCGGCCCGCGTCCGCGTAGAAAAACTCGACGTCTTTTCGGATGCCGCCAGTGTCGGCGTTGAAATCGAACGCACGAACCGAATAACCGGGTAACAGCGGTCGCTGTCGACTGAATGAATACGGCGACAGTTGTGCACATCGTGCGGCCACGAGCGACGTAATTGAAATTTAACCTTAAATTAACGGCGCTTTAACGGAGAACCCGGGGGATATCCCGATTTTCCGTAATAATTTCAATGGCATATGACATCCTTTGCAGCAGGGTTAGCCGGAAGGCCTCGGGAATGTCAATAAGGTCATTTGTCCGCATTTATCCTTTATCGACAGGGTTATCCACAGAATCCGTGGATAAGGAAATCGCCTTTCGAACGTCGATTCGAGACGCCGCTCGTCCGGGCGCGATGTCTCGGCGGGACGAATATTACTGTAGTATTCGCAGATGAATTCCGAGACGAAATCGGACGTCCGTCTTTCCGGCGCCGAGCTGATCGCGGCGCGGCTGCGGCTGTTGCCGTCCGGTCCGGGCGTCTACCGGATGCTCGACGAGGCCGGCAAGCCGCTCTATGTCGGCAAGGCGCGCAGCGTGAAGAAGCGCGTCGCCGCCTACGCCCGTCCCGCCCGGCTGCCCGAACGCCTGCGTTTGATGGTGGCGCAGACGGCGGACCTCGTCGTCGTCACGACCCACACCGAAGCGGAAGCGCTGCTGCTGGAGAGCAACCTGATCAAGGAGCTCAAGCCGCGCTACAACATCATCCTGCGCGACGACAAGTCGTATCCGTTCATCCTGTTGCGGAGCGGCGTAGAGTGGGCGCAACTCGTCAAGCACCGGGGCGCCCGCAATGCCCGGGGCGAATATTTCGGCCCCTTCGCCTCGGCCGGCGCGGTCAACCGGACCCTGAACACGCTGCAGAAGGTATTTCCGCTGCGAAGCTGCTCGGACAGCGTCTTCGCCGGTCGCACGCGCCCCTGCCTGCAATACCAGATCAAGCGCTGCACCGCGCCCTGCGTCGGCCTGATAGAACGCGAGGACTACGACGAGATCGTCGAGCAGACGCGATCCTTCCTCAGCGGGGAAAGCCGCGACCTCCAGCGCACGCTGTCTAAACGGATGGAAGAAGCGAGCGATGCGCTCGATTTCGAGACGGCGGCGATCTATCGCGACCGCATCCGGGCGCTGACCCAGATCCAGTCGCGCCAGGGCATCAACGTGGAATCGCTGGGAGAGGCGGACGTGATCGCCGCCCACCAGGAAGGCGCCAGCACCTGCATCGAGGTGTTCTTCTACCGGGCAGGGCAGAATTACGGCAACCGCACCTACTACCCGAGCCATGCCCGCGCGATCCCGGTGGAGGAGGTGCTGGAGGCGTTCGTCGGCCAGTTCTATACCGACAAACGCCCCCCGGCGACGGTACTGGTGAGCCACGGCCTGCCCAACGAGGCGCTGGTCGCCGAGGCGCTGAGCGTTCGTGCCGACCGCAAGGTGTCGGTGTCGCGTCCCCAGCGCGGCACGCGGCGGCATCTCATGGACAGCGCGGTCGCCAATGCGCGCGAGGCGCTGGTCCGCCGCCTGTCGGAAAGCAGCGCGCAGCGCAAGCTGCTGGACGGCGTCGCCGACGCGCTGGGGCTCGACGGTCCGCCGCAACGGATCGAGGTATACGACAACAGCCATATCTCCGGCACCGATGCGCTCGGCGCCATGATCGTCTCGGGGCCGGACGGGCTGGAGAAGAACGCCTACCGGCGATTCAACATCCGCGGCAAGGAAATCGCACCGGGCGACGATTACGGCATGATGCGCGAGGTGCTGACGCGCCGGTTCGGCCGGGCGCTGCGCGAGGATCCGGACCGCGAGCGCGGCACCTGGCCCGACCTCGTAATCATCGACGGCGGCCAGGGCCAGCTCTCGGTCGCCATGGAGGTTTTCGACGAGCTGGGCATCACCGACCAGCCGATCGTCTCCATCGCCAAGGGGCCGGACCGGAATGCCGGCCGCGAGCGCTTCTACATGCCCGACCGCAGCCCGTTTTCCTTGCCGTTGCAGGACCCTATCTTGTATTTCATGCAGCGACTGCGCGACGAGGCCCACCGGTTCGCCATCGGCGGCCACCGAAACCGCCGCAGCAAGGCGATCGGCCGCTCGGCGATAGACGAAATCGAGGGTATCGGCGCGAAGCGCAAACGGGCGCTGCTCAATCATTTCGGGTCCGCCGCCAGCGTGGCGCGGGCCGGACTGGCGGACCTGGAGACGGTCGAAGGGATCAGCAAGACGGTGGCGAAGAGGATATATGACCACTTCCATACCGATGCCTAGGGGCCGCGCCGCATGGAGCTGACGCTGCCCAATGCGCTGACGCTGCTCCGCGTCGCGGTCATCCCGCTGTTCGTCGCGTTCTTCTTCCTCGAGAGCGCCGCCGGCCAATGGATCGCCTGCGCCGTCTTCGTCGCCGCCGCCATCACGGATTTCTTCGACGGCTATCTCGCCCGCTCGCGCAACGAACTGTCGGATTTCGGACGGTTTCTCGATCCCGTCGCCGACAAGCTTCTGGTCGCCTCGGCTCTGTTGATGAT
>JAYQUR010000352.1:0-3726 GCA_038148075.1 Alphaproteobacteria bacterium
ATCCTGGATCATGCGATGCCGCGGGGCGAAAAACTCGTCGTTTGCGAACACGGCCTCGGCGCCGAGCGTCGCCGATGCCAGATTGATGGCGCCGTGCGGAATGCCGGCCGGGGCTTCTTCTTTCAGTTGCATGTCTTTGCCATCCGGAGAGTCAGTTATCGAAGAGTTCGGTCAGGCGGAGAAAGGCGATCCGGTGTACCTGTTTCAGGGCTTCGTCGAACTCGGCTTCGGGAGCGTTTTCGACGCGTACGCGAAACGCATCGAGAATGCCCCCGCGGTTCATGCCGCGTACGGCAAGGATGAACGGGAAGCCGAATTTCCGAGTGTAGCGGTCGTTGAGCGACTGGAATTCGGCAAGCTCTTCGGGCGAGCACTGGTCGAGACCGGCGCTAGCCTGCTCGGATGTCGACTCCGCGGTCAGTTCCCCCCGTAGCGCAAGGCGGCCCGCAAGATCGGGGTGATTGCGCAGCAGCACGAGCTTGCGCTCACTGTCGCTGGCGTCCACGACCGTCCGCATTGCATCGTGCAATCCCGTCAGGCTGTCCATGTCCGGCGTGACGCCGTGACCGAACACCGTTTCGGCTACCCATGGCGAATGCTCGTAGATGCCGCCGAAGGCATCGATGAACGAATCCCCGTCCATGTCGCTGGGCCGGAACTTGCGGTTTTCGTTCGCGGCTTGCATTCCCTAACGCTCTCCGTGTTCGTAGGGGTGTCGCTCCCGCCAGTGGCGCGCGATATCTACGCGACGGCAGAACCAGACGTCCGAATGCCCCGTGGCGTACCGGACGAACCGCTTCAGGGCCGCGAAGCGACCCGGTCTGCCGGCGAGGCGGCAGTGCAGTCCGACCGACATCATTTTCGGGGCGGTTTCGCCCTCCTCGTAGAGCGTGTCGAATGTATCCTTGAGATATCCGAAGAACTGATCGCCGGAATTGAACCCCTGCGCGGTCGCAAACCGCATGTCGTTGGCATCCAGCGTGTAAGGCACGACTAGGTGGGGCCTGCCTTCTACCGTCGTCCAGTAGGGGAGGTCGTCGTTGTAGTCGTCGGCGTCGTACAGGAAACCGCCTTCCTCGGCCACGAGCCGACGCGTATTCGGGCTTGTCCGCCCTGTGTACCAGCCGAGCGGACGTTCGCCGCAGATGCGCGTGTGTATGTCGATCGCCGTTCCGAGATGTTCGCGTTCGACGTTTTCAGGCACGTACTGGTAGTCGATCCAGCGCCAGCCGTGACTGCACATTTCGTGTCCGGCGGAGAGAGCGGCATCGGCAACCGCCGGGTTGCGTTCCAGCGCCATAGCGACCGCGAAGAAGGTGACAGGGATATCGTAATCGCCGAACAGTCGCATGAGCCGCCAGACGCCGGCGCGGCTGCCGTATTCGTATATGGATTCCATGCTCATGTGACGAACGCCTTCGCGGGCGTCGGCGCCGATGATTTCCGACAGAAAGGCCTCGGAGGCCTTGTCGCCATGCAGGATCGCGTTCTCTCCGCCTTCCTCGTAATTGATCACGAACTGGACAGCGATACGGGCTCCGCCGGGCCAGTCTGCCTTCGGCGGTTCCGCTCCGTATCCGAGGAGGTCGCGCGGATAGTATTCGTTCATGCTCATTCGGCCGCGACAAGGTTCGCGAAAACGGTCTGAAGATCGCCGGAGCCCTGCGGCGTATCCAGCATCAGACGGCGTTCGCATTCCTCAAGATGCTCCCTCATGATCGGGCAGCTCCGAGCGGCGTCTCCGCTTGCGATCGCGTCGACCAGCCGATCGTGATCGTCCTCGTCGCACATCGGCTTGCCAGAAGGCACGTAGCGGGCGATCGCCAGCGACGTCTGGGCGACGAGCTGCCTCAGCAGTTCGCGTAACGGCCGGTTGCCCGCGATCTCGGCCAGACAGAGGTGGAATTCTCCGGAGAGCCGAATTGCGTCGCTCCGCTTTCCCGCTTGCACCGCCGCATGCTCTTTCGACGCGATCCCGCGCAGCGCCGCGATGTCCTCTGGTTTGCAGTTGTTGACGGCCTTGCGGACGATCCCGTCTTCAAGAAGACGGCGGGCCTCGAATATCTGCCGGACATCATCCGATTGAGGTGCGGCGATAACGGCGCCGCGGTTGGGTCTCAGCTCTACGACCTTGTCGAGCGACAGGCGCAGCAGAACCTTCCGGACGATCGTCCGGCTTACGCCGAACACCTCGCAAAGGTCTTTCTCGACCAGTTTCGTGTTGGGCAGAAGGCGCTGTTCGATGATCGCGGCGAAAACCTGATCGTAGATCCAGCTTTCGGAATGCTTTTTCGGGCGGGCCATGCGGTACTCTGTCGATGATCCGACCTTTCTAATTGTATACAAAATTAGATGCAAGTTCATACCGGGCGGCCTGCACCGAGCGTTCGATTTCCGCCGAGAGAAAAAGCGGTAGTTGAACAAGGTGCCGATACGCGCGTGCATCGGGCCGAAAACGACTAAATTTTGCGCGTCGCTCTTGCATTGCGAATTTGTCGCGACTACCTTTTTCAGGTTTTGCGAAGCGGAAAAGACGAGAAAATCGGATACAATTCCGGTGCGAAGGGGCGATGGCGCGACTGACGACGCACATACTGGATACGGCATCCGGGCGACCCGCTTCCGGCGTGATCGTCGAACTGTTTGCCATCGGCGTCGACGGCGAGAAAGCGATCTCCGAGATCGTGACCAACGATGACGGCCGCGGCGACCGTCCGCTCGACGACGGACTCGCCGACGGGGTCTACGAACTTCGTTTCCATGTCGGGGATTACTTCCGTGCGGCAGGGGGTGGGCAGGCGGACCCTCTGTTTCTCGACGTCGTCCCGATCCGGTTCGGCATTCGGAGGGCGGAGGACCACTATCACGTACCGCTTCTGATCTCGCCGTTCGGCTATTCGACGTACCGGGGGAGCTGAGTCCGTGTTCGAAATCGCCTACGCCGACTGGCTGAGCCTCATATTCAGATGGTTGCACGTCATTGCCGGCATCGCCTGGATCGGCACCTCTTTCTATTTCATCTTCCTCGACCTCAGTCTTCGCAAACACGCGAACCTTCCGGCCGGCGTCGGCGGCGAATCGAGGAATGTCCACGGCGGCGGCTTCTACCTGATGCGGAAATACGTTGTCGCGCCGGAACAGCTTCCCGAGGAACTGCACTGGTTCAAATACGAGGCTTATTTCACGTGGCTGTCGGGTTTCGCGCTGCTGGCGGTGATCTATTACTGGGGCGCCGAGAGTTACCTGATCGACAAGGCGGTGCTAGATCTCCAGCCGTGGGAAGCGATTCTGATCAGCATCGGCTTCCTCGCGGGCGGCTGGATTATCTACGACCTGCTGTGCCGGTCGCCGTTCAACGCGCACCCTCTGCTCCTGTCGGCGGCAGTGTTCGTGCTGATCGCGTTCTCCGCCTATTTCCTGACGCATATCTTCAGCGGCCGCGCCGCCTTCGTACATGTCGGCGCGCTGGTCGGCTCGATCATGGTCGGGAACGTCTTCTTCATCATCATCCCGAACCAGAAGAAGATCGTAAAATCGTTGCTCGCCGGGGAAGAACCCGATCCGCGCCTCGGTGCCCAGGGCAAGGATCGCTCGACCCATAACAACTACCTGACGCTGCCGGTTATCCTGATGATGGTCAGCCAGCATTACCCGATGCTGTTCGACAACGACAATAGCTGGCTCGTGGTTACCCTGATCCTGCTTGTCGGCGGCACGATCCGGCAC
>JAYQUR010000353.1:0-3713 GCA_038148075.1 Alphaproteobacteria bacterium
CTACCAGATCCAGATGCACGGGCTCGACGTGCCCGGCGGTGTCTACACCCATATCGCCGGTATAGACCTCGTACGCGTCAGCGAGTCCGAGTTCTACGTGTTGGAGGACAATCTGCGCTCGCCGTCGGGCGTTTCCTACATGCTCGAGAACCGTTCGATCATGATGCGGCTGTTCCCCGAGCTGTTCGCCAGGAACAAGGTGGCGCCTGTCGACCATTACGGCGAGGAGTTGCTGCGAAACCTGCGGGCGGTCGCGCCGCGCGGCGTCAGCGACCCGACGGTCGCGCTGCTCACGCCGGGCGCCTTCAACAGCGCCTATTTCGAGCACGCCTATCTCGCCGAGGCCATGGGGATCGAACTGGTCGAGGCGGCGGATCTCTTTGTCCGCGACAATCGGTTGTTCATGCGGACGACCGAGGGCCCGCAGCGGGTCGACGTCGTCTACCGGCGCATCGACGACGACTTCATCGATCCGCTCGCCTTCCGCGCGGATTCGCTGCTCGGCGTGCCCGGCCTTCTGTCCGTCTACCGCTCCGGCGGGGTGACGGTTGCAAACGCGATGGGCACCGGCTTCGCCGACGACAAGTCGGTCTATCCCTACGTGCCCGACATCATCCGGTTCTATCTCGGCGAGGAGCCGGTCCTGAACAACGTGCCTACCTACATGCTCCGCGACGAGGAAGACCGGAAATACGTGCTCGACAATCTCGCGGACCTCGTCGTCAAGGAAGTCCACGGCTCCGGCGGCTACGGCATGCTGGTCGGCCCGACGAGCAGCAAGAAGGAGATCCAGGAATACCGCGAGCGCATCCTCAAGTCGCCGAGCGGGTTCATCGCCCAGCCGACGCTGTCGCTGTCGACGTGCCCGACCTATGTAGAGCAGGGCGTCGCGCCGCGCCATGTCGACCTCCGCCCCTACGTGCTGTCGGGCGAGGACGTCACCGTGGTGCCGGGCGGGCTGACCCGCGTCGCGCTGGTCGAGGGGTCGCTCGTCGTCAACTCCTCGCAGGGCGGCGGCACCAAGGACACCTGGGTGTTGCAGGAATAGCCATGCTCGGACGGGTCGCAGATCAACTCTACTGGATGATGCGCTATTCGGAGCGCGCCGAGAACGTGGCGCGCATCCTCGACGTGGCCGACCGAATGACGCTGACGCCGCAGGACGAGAAGACGCAGGCGTCCGCCTGGCACTCGGTTCTCGAGGTCGCCGGTGCGCACGCGGGCTATGCCGAGAAGCACGGCGATATCGCCCGCGCCGACGTGCTGCACTACATGGCGCTCGATCAGGACAACCCCGCCAGCATCTTCGTCAGCATCCGCGCCGCCCGCGAGAACGCGCGCGCGCTCCGCGGCACGATCACGACCGAAATGTTCGAAAGCATCAATTCGACCTGGCTGGAACTGCGCGCGATGGACGAGCAGGTGCTGTCGTCGGCCCGGCGACGCGTCTTCTTCGACTGGGTCAAGGAACGCGCGCACCTGTTCCGCGGCGTCGCCGAGGGCACGATGCTGCGGGACGAGGCGATGATGTTCATGGAGATCGGCCTCGATATCGAGCGCGCCGACAACACCGCGCGGCTGCTCGATTCGAAGTATCACATCCTGCTGCCCAAGGCCGAGGATGTCGGCGGCGCGCTGGACTACTACCAGTGGGGCGCGTTGCTGCGCTCATTGAGCGCGTTCCGCGCCTATCACAAGGTATATCGCGACCGCATCGCGGCCCTTCGCGTGGCGGAACTTGTCATTCTCAATCCGCATATGCCGCGTTCGCTGCGCTCGTGCTACGACCGGCTGACGGAAACACTCGACGATCTGTGCGGCGACCATCCCCACGAGTGTCAGCGGCTGTGCGGCAGGCTGCACGCCCAGCTCCGCTACAAGCGGATCGAGGAGATCATGTCGTCGGGACTGCACGAATTCCTGACCGAATTCATCGAGGGCAACGCCGAGATCACGGAGCAGATCGGCCATGACTTCATGATGGTGCGGTGAGGTCGGGATGCGGCTGCTGATCAACCATACGACGGTCTATCGCTACGACCACGCGCCCAGCTTCTCGGCGCAGGTCTTCCGGTTGACGCCGCGCACGAACAACAGCCAGCATGTGATGCGCTGGCGCGTCGACGCGCCGGGCACGATGAGCCAGTGGACAGACGCGTTCGGCAACACCTGCCACACGCTGGTCGTGGACGATCCGCCCGAGCGGATCGAAGTGCGCGCCGGCGGCGAAGTCGCGACGTCCGACGTCAAGGGAGTCTTGCCGTGGGAGAAGGGCGACCTGCCGGTCGAGGTCTATCTGCGCCAGACCGGACAGACCGAACCCGACGCGGCGATCGTCGATTTCTTCCGCGACCACGAGAACGCGCTCCGGGCCGACCGGATCAAGGGGCTCCACGCGCTGATGGAGGCGCTGCGCGAGAAGGTCGATTACGAGACCGGTGCGACGGACGTGCTGTCGACTGCGGCGGAGACGTTCGCCGCCGGGCGCGGGGTCTGCCAGGATCACGCCCATATCTTCATCGGCGGTCTGCGCGCCCTCGGCATGCCTGCGCGCTACGTCTCCGGATACCTCTCTGACGGCGACCGTCCGGAGCCGCATGCCGCCGGGCACGCCTGGGCGGCGGCCTGGGTGCCCGATCTCGGCTGGGTCAGCTTCGACGTCTCCAACTGCACGTCGGGCACCGACCGTCATGTCAGCCTCGCCGTCGGCCTCGACTACGACACCTGCGCGCCCATCCGGGGCGTCCGCAGCGGCGGCGCCGAGGATGAGGAGATGGAGGTTCGCGTTTCGGTTTCGTCGGCGCAGCAATAGCCGCCCGCCCGCCCGCGCGTTTATCCCCGGCTTCGCGACGCTTTGACGCGTAGAGGCATGCCGCGCCGGGTTGCAACGCACAAAGGCCTGTGTTAGGAAACGCTGCCTTTCGGGGCAGTCACGGATCGGGCTCTTTTAGGGCTCGGTTTTTGTGAGGGAAATCAACAATTTAGATGCCTCAACAGAGGCGTTTCGAGGTCAGCCGAGTGTCGTCCGCATCGTCAGGCGTTTCCGGTGTCGCCGGTCGCTATGCCGCAGCGCTTTTTGAGCTCGCCGATGAGCAGAAGCAACTAGACGAGGTTGCCGCCGATCTGGCCGGCATCCGCGCCCTTATCGCCGAGTCCGGCGATCTGCGCCGTCTCGTCTCCAGTCCCGTCATCAGCCGCGAGGTTCAGGGCAGGGCAATCGCCGCCGTGTTCGAAAAGGCAGGCGTCAGCGATCTGACGCTGCGCTTCGTCGCTGTCGTCGCGCGGAACCGGCGCCTGTTCGCGCTGGCCGACATGTGCGACGCCTATCGCGAGCTGCTGTCCAGCCGCCGCGGCGAGATCACCGCCGAGGTGACGACCGCCCGCGCCCTGACCGACGGTCAGCGCGACCGCCTCGAACAGCAACTGCGTTCCGCCATGGGCTCCAAGGTATCGCTCCAGGCGAACGTCGACGCGTCGCTTCTGGGCGGCATGGTCGTGAAGGTGGGCTCGCGGATGGTCGATTCCTCTCTTCGCACGAAACTTCAACGACTTGAACTCAGCTTGAAAGGGGCAGCGTGATGGATATCCGCGCCGCAGAAATCTCTTCGATTCTCAAGGACCAGATCGCCAATTTCGGCACCGAGGCGGAGGTCGCCGAGGTCGGCGAAGTCCTGTCCGTCGGTGACGGCATCGCCCGCGTCTACGGTCTCGAC
>JAYQUR010000354.1:0-3705 GCA_038148075.1 Alphaproteobacteria bacterium
CGTCGTAGGAGTTCTTGTTCATCACCAGGACCATGGGCGAACGGCCCCAGGGAAGCCCGTCCGCAAAATATTTGGTGACTTCGCGCAGCTTGAAGCCGGTCAGGGTCGTCGTGGAAGTCAGCACGCCGTCGAGCAGACCGCGGGACAGAGCGTTGTAGACCTTGGTGATCGGCATCGGAATCGGCGAGGCGCCGAGGGACTGCAGGAGTTTCGCCTGGAATTGCGAGGGAGTCCTGATCTTCAGGCCCTTCAGGTCCTCGATCTTCGTGATTTTCTTGTTCTTCGTCATGATCACGGGCCGGTCAACCGTCCACATGAACAGGAGCTTGACCTCGCCGTATTCCTTCTCGAGGTGACCCTCGTAGGCGTTCCACAGGGCGCGGGTCGCCTGAACGCCGTCCTTGGCGATGCCCGGCAGTTCGATCAGCGTCGTGCGGCGGAATTGGCTCGACGTAAATCCCTGCAGTCCGAAGGAAATATCGGCGACGCCGTCGACCGCGCGCTTGAATTGGCGCGGGCCGCCCTTGCCCAGCTTGCCGCCCACGAACATCTTGATTTTCAGCGTGCCCTTCGATTCCTGATCGACCTTCTTCGCCCACGGGGTGAAGAAGCCGCGGTTCATGGCGTGCTTGGGGCCGGTGAAGGATGCCAGTTTCAATTCGACGGCATCGGCGGCGGAAACCGGCGATGCGCCGATGAGGCCGGCAATGCCGGCTGCGAAGGCCGTCGATACGACTGTCTTGGTAATGGTCTTCATGCGTTCTCTCCTCACGTGGTTGAACTCGCGAAACGTTCCCTCAAGCCCTTCTGGGCCTTCTTGTTCTTCCGTCGTTCGCGCTGTCTTCACCCTAGTTCGCTTCTATCATCGTATTGGGCAGGTAGAGCGCAATCTCCGGAAATGCGATCAGGATCAGGATGCAGACGATCATGGCGATCCAGAACGGGATCACGCCTGCGAATATGTGGCTCAGCGGTACATCCCCGGCGATGCCCTTGACGACGAACACGTTGACGCCGACGGGCGGTGTGATCAGCCCGATCTCGATAATGATAACGATCAGGACGCCGAACCAGATCGGATCGAACCCGAGTTCGACGATAAGGGGGTGCACGATGGGCAGGGTGAGCACCAGCATGGCGAACCCCTCTAGGAAGGAGCCGAGCACGATGTAGGCGGCCATCAGGATCAGCATTACCGTGATCGGCGAGAAATCCCGTTCCGTCAGAAGGCTCGCCAGGTCGGCCGGTATCTCCGTCAACGCCAGGAAGGGGTTGAACACGTGCGCCCCGATGAGGATGAGGAAAACAAGCCCCGTGGTCCGGATCGTCTGGTACAGAACCTCGGCCAGCGATTCCCTCGTAAGCCGGCGGCGGAAAAGGGTAAGGAGAAGCGACAGCATCGCACCGACGCCGGCCGCTTCCGTGGGGGTGAAGATCCCTCCGTATATGCCGCCGATGGTGATGAGGACGATGAATATCATGGCCGAGGACTGGCCGATGGATTGCACCCGCTGCTTCACCGACGCCTTGGGACCGGCCGGCCCCAGTTCCGGGTTGATGCGGGTCTGGATGTAGATCGCGATGATGAACAACGTCGCGAGCATGATACCGGGCACGACGCCCGCGAGGAACAGCCGGCCGATGGATTCCTCTGTGAGGATGGCGTAGATGATGAAACCCGTACTCGGCGGGATCAGGATGCCGAGCGTACCGCCGGCGGCAATGCAGCCGGTGGCGAGTTTGGAGTTGTAGTTGTAGCGCTTCATCTCGGGGAGCGAGACGCGGCCCATCGTGACGGCCGATGCGACGGACGACCCGGAAAGGGCCGCAAATCCTGCGCAGGCGGCGATGGTGGCCGATGCCAGTCCGCCGCGCCAGTGACCGAACCAGCTGTACGCCGCATGATAGAGATCGCGGCTCATGCCCGAGACCGAGGCGAAGTTCCCCATCAGGATGAACAGCGGGATGACGATGAGCTCGTAGCTGTTCGAGATGACGAAGGCCTCGTCGGCCAGCATGGACACCGCCGGTTCCCATCCGTTCATGACGCCGAAACCGACGACTCCGACCAGCGCCATGGCGATGGCGACCGGCATGCGCAGGGCGAGCAGGGTGAACAGGGCCGCCAGCCCGATGACGCCGTACATCGTGTTACTCATGCGCCGGCGGGTCCTCTATGCCCCGGAACGCCTTACAGGCCTGGTTGACGAGCACGATCGTATAGATCGCGGTTCCCAGCGTCAGGGCGGCGATGAACGGGAAATACGGTATCTCGATCATCTGCGTGACTTCGTTCAACTCGACCGCCCGGATAACCAGCAAGACCCCCTGCCAGGTCAGGAGCCCCACCAGCGCACCGCAGATCAGCAACACGACGGCGTCGCTCCGCTGAATGGTGCGCGGTTTCGCGAAGGTCGACAGCAGATCGACGAAGATGTGGCCCTTGGTGAGGCCGGTATAGGCGAGCGCAAAGCCGACGATGGGGATCAGCATGACCTCCGCCGCGTCGTACACGCCGAGGGGCGGTGCATTGAACACGCGCCGCATGAAGACGGAATAGACGATCAGGCACATGAGCGCCATGAGGGTCGCTCCGCTGACCAACGCCAGGAATTTTACGATACGTTCAAGAATATCGAGCCTGCCTATCGAGCCGTCCTTTGACGACGGCGGTTATTCGTTTGAACCACTATGCGCACCTGCGGGCAGGTTGTCAGCCCCAAAGTATCGGGTTGCGGGCGGGCGAGATCGGGCGAAAGACGCGGGCGGTGCGGCCGGCGATCAACCGCGTGCGAAACAACCCGTTGCCGCCGACGCGGGGAGCGGTCCCGTTGACAAGGCCGCTATCGGGCAGCCAGTCTGTCGGCCGAACGTCCGACCTGGAACCTTCTGAACTCAATAGACATGGCAGACATCAAAACTCCTGTACTGATCGTCGGCGGCGGGACCGTCGGCCTTTACCTGGCGGTCGAACTCGGCGCGAAGGGCGTCCCGTTCCTGCTCGTCGACGCCAAGGAAACGACGTCGACGCACCCCAAGGGAAGCACGGTAAATTGCCGGTCGATGGAGCATCTCCGCCGGCTCGGAATCGCGGCCGAGATTCGCCAGATCGGCGTACCCCCGGATCATCCTACCGACATCGTCTATCTCACGCGCTTCAACGGATACGAGCTGGGCCGCATCGACATGCCCAGCACAAACCAGAAGATCGGCAATCCGGGGCCGTGGGGCCCGACGACGCTGACGCCTGAACCCATTCACCGTTGCAATCAGTTCTATCTGGAGCCGGTCTTGCGTCGGCATGCCGAGAAACACGCGCGTTCCGACGTTCGTTTCGGCTGGCGGATGAACAAGTTCGAACAGCACGACGATCATGTCGAAGCCGAGATCGAGGAGATTGCGAGCGGCGACACGAAGATCGTCCGAGCCGGCTACATGATCGGTTGCGACGGCGGGAACGGCATGATCCGCCGGACGCTCGATTTCAAATATAGCGGTCGCTCGTCGTCGGGAACCGGTTTCTATGACGGCCGGATGCTTTCGATCTATCTCCGCGCGCCGAAGGTGTACGACGTCCTGACCATGCCGATCGGATGGCACTACTTGACCATCAACTCCGACAAGCGGTTCGACTGCATTTCCCTCGATTGCGAGGGGGAGTTCGTCATCCTCGCTCACATCGACAAGGATGCAGCGATCGAGGAC
>JAYQUR010000355.1:0-3687 GCA_038148075.1 Alphaproteobacteria bacterium
GGTGAAGCCGCCAGGCGAGCTGAACGAATAACTTTTCATCCCAGCCAGCGAAATGAACACGGCAGAGGGGGAACCTTAGTCGTCCATCTTCGTTGTCGAGGCCATCGAGAGCTAATCCACGAGCTTTGCCACCCCGATTGGCTTGGTTCTGTCGTCATTGAAGAGCCAGAGAGCCTTAGAGACGAGATGGGAACTTACTGTGATGCGCTTAGGGCAACTTATCAAAGCGGTCCGGTCAGACAGCCTTAGACCTTGCCACCCAACGAGCACGGACATGTATTTTGTATGTATTATTAAAAATGTATATTATAATGTATTGATTTTAATGTAAAAATTACTGCCCCGGTCGATCCAGAATTGCCACCTGCTGTCTTTGCTCACGTCACTCATCCCGCGGAGGTCCCCTGCGATCCTGTCGTCTACGATCCCAAGGCGGGTTTCTACAATCCCCGGAGCGTTCCCGCTAGGCCGCGAAGGTCTTCTTCAACCAGCCGGCGACGATCTCCGTAATCGCGTCCTCCCGGCCCTTGTAGAAATGATCGCAGTCCGGAACGAGCTCGACGTCGCACGGCCCGGCGCAGGCGGCGGCG
Organism: Alphaproteobacteria bacterium; assembly: GCA_038148075.1. Classification (GTDB taxonomy): domain Bacteria; phylum Pseudomonadota; class Alphaproteobacteria; order MPNO01; family UBA830; genus JAYQUR01. The sequence continues at coordinate 591 of JAYQUR010000355.1, forward strand.
AAATCTTCCGCCGGATAGGACTCGCGCATCTCCCGGTCGCCGCGGACGAATAGCACCGGACATGAAATTTCGGGTGCGGTGGCGACCGTGTTCGGCATGGTCGTCAGCCGGTCGATATAGCTCGCCGCCGTCGTCACGTACCACCAGCCAGGCAGCAGCATCAGCTCGTCGCCGCGACCGTCGGCGACCATCTTCTCGGCCTGTGCGCGAAGTTCGGGCGTCCGGTCGCCGCCGAGCAGACCCGACTGCGGCGCCAGCGCCGACGCCGTCAGGTCGCCGGCATGCGCAGACAGCAGCACCAGCGCCGGCGTCTCCGGGTGGTTCGCGACGTGCTGCACGCCGAGGAAGCCGCCGTTGCTGTGGCCGATCACGACCGGCGCGTCGAAACCCTTCTGCCGCAGCCATCCCGCGGCGAACTCGTTGTCGGCGATGCCCTCCGCGGTGGTCTGGAAGGCGGCGCCCTCGGCGGCGCGGCTGTCGCGAATCGACAGGATGTCGTGGCCGCGCCGGTTGAACGCAAGGCAGGCGAAACCGAGCTCGGTCAGCGCCGGCGGCAGAAAGCGAGGCGCACCGACATAGAAGTTCATCGTGTTGCCGTGGCACAGCATCACCGCGCCCGCGGTCGCCCCGCCGTCGGGCTCGTACCACGCGCCGTCGAGGGGAAGCGTATCGGTTTCGATGGAAATCAGTTCGGTATGCAAGGTTTCCCCCGGTTCAGGCGCGTTGCAGGTCTGCGACCGATATATCCGACGGCGGCGCGCCGTCCAGATGCCGCCGCCACATCTCGCGATAGGCGGTTTCGAGGTCGCGCGCGAACGCCGCCGTGTCGAACAGCGCGCAGCTATCCCGGCCGGCAACCAGTTTATCCTTCAATCCGGCCAGCGCGGCCACGTCGCGCGCAAGATCGAGCGCCATCGCTTCGTAGGCATCGAGCGATTCCGCGACAAGCTCGGGCAGGCCCGCCGCGGCGACGAGGCTCGCCCCGACGCGGCCCGCAAAGGTGTCGTCCGGGCAGGTCAGGACCGGCAGGCCCGCCCACAGCGCATCGCTCGCCGTCGTATGTGCATTGTAGCGAGGCGTGTCGAGGAACAGGTCGGCGGCCGCATGACGCGCGAGATGGTCGGCCGGAGAGATGCGCGGCGCGAAGACGATCCGCGCCGGGTCGATCCCGCGCGCGGCGGCAGCTTTCTGCAGATTGGATCGGGCCGCATCGTTCGCCGCGACCAGCCACAGAACGCTGCCGTCGATTGCCCGCAGCAGCCGCATCCACACGTCGAAGATATCCGCGCCGATCTTGTAGACGTTGTTGAAACAGCAAAAGACGAAGCCGTCCTCGGGCAACCCGAGAGCCCGGCGCGAAACCGTCCCGTCCGGCACCGGTCGCGCATCGTCGTTGCACTGGTAGCTGCCCGGCATGAAGACCACCGCCTCGCTGTAGTGGGCGCGCTGCGCCGGGGGCACGATCACCCGATCCGCGATCATGTAGTCGATGAACGGTGCGCCCGTCGTCCCGGGGTAGCCGAGGAAGGCGACCTGCACGGGCGCCGCTCCGGCGGCGAAGATGCCCGATTGCGAATTCCGGGTGTAGCCGTTGAGGTCGACGGCTATATCGATCCGGCGCGACCGCGCGAGGGCCGCGATCTCTTCGTCGCCCGCCGGACCGGTGCGGACGAAGGAGCCGACGGCATTCTCGATCCGGCGCGTCATCGCATCGTCGCGGGCGGGGCCGATGGCGAAGCCGGTCAGCTCGACTTTTGCCCGGTCGTGCGTTTCGAGCAGGCCGGCGATCAGATGCCCGATCGCATGGTCGTAGAAGTCGGAAGAGAAATAGCCGATGCGGATACGCCCTGAGGGATCGCGGGGCCCCGCCGCGGGGCGCGGCGATGCCGAATAGCCGGCGGCATGGATTTCGGCACAGCGCCGCTGGCGCGCCGGGCCCGTCTCCACGGCGAGCGCGTAGAACGGCAGGCACACACGTCGGCCGGCGTCGATCCCCGCGCACACGTCCGAGACCCGGGCGGCAAGACCGTCCCACGCGCACAGTTGCTGGGCGACGTGCATCGCCGTTCCCGCAAGGTCGGGATAGGCGGGATCGAGCGCCAGCGCCCGGTCGTAGGCCGCCAGCGCGTCGGCCGGCCGGCGCAGCCGCAGCAGCGCGTTACCGCGGCTGTTGTGAATGTCGGGGTTGTCCGGTGCGCCGGCGAGGGCGCAGTCGAAGGCGGCAAGCGCCTCCTCGGCGCGGTCGAGTGCCGCCGATGCACGGCCGCGGTTGTAGTGGAGTTGCGCTGCGTCCGGCGCGCGGGCGAGCGCCGCGTCGTAGGCATCCAGCGCTTCCGCCGGGCGGCGCAGATCGAGCAGCACGCTGCCGCGGTTGGCGAGCGCCGCCACATCGTCCTGGTCGGCGGCGATCGCCTCCTCGTACGCAGCCAGGGCCTCCGTCGGACGTCCGAGCCGCTGCAGGGCGAGGCCGCGGCTGTAGGCCACGCCGGGCAGCGCCGCGTCGACGGCGGCGGCGGCGTCGAATTCCTGGAGCGCCTGAGACGCGTCTCCCGCTTCGAGCAGAACGCTGCCGAGCCATGCGCGGACCTGCGCGTGGCCGGGAACCAGCCCGGCGAGACGGCGCCCCGTCTCGATCGCCGCAGCAACGTCGCCCGCCTGCCGGGAACGCTCCGCGGCCTCGAACAGTGCCGCCGGGTCGGTGGGACCGTCCGCCATCATCCTCAGCCGCCGACGGGCGCTACATCTTCAGAAGTTTCTCGCAGTTACCCGACAGAATCTTTTTCTTGTCGTCGGGGCTGATCCGCAGGTTTTCGATCCAGTCGACGCCCGGCTTGTTCATGACGAACGGATAGTCCACCGAGAACATGATCCGGTCGGCGCCCATCTCCATCATCGAACACACCATCGCGGGGTCGGAGAAGTTGCCGCTGGTGGTGATGTGGACATGCTCGCAGAACGTGTCGCGGAAGCTCCGCGGCAACTCGTCGCCGCGGCTGATCGACTCGCTGATGCGCCACAGCAGGAACGGTAGCCCCTCGCCGAGATGGCCGATGATGACCTGCAGGCCGGGGAACTCGTCGAAGATGCCGCTGAGCAC
>JAYQUR010000356.1:0-3680 GCA_038148075.1 Alphaproteobacteria bacterium
GCCGAGTTTCTCGACGAGACCGTTCGCCCGCGGCTCCATCCCGAGGATCCGATCGAACGGGCCCGCAACCGGGCTTGGACGGACTACGTGCCGACCTTCTCGAGCGCGCTTTCGGGCGCATGGTATGCCGAAAGCAAGGAAGACCTCGACGCACGGCTCGAGAAATCGCCCCGCGTCATCGAACGGGTCGAAGAGGCGCTGGCGAAGCAGCGCGGCATCAATAACGGCCCGTTCTTCAACGGTCCCGACCTGAGCCTTGTGGACTGCGCCTATGCGCCGTTCCTGCAGCGCTTCCTGATCTGCGACGCCTATCTCAAGACCGGCCTGCTGGACGAATTCCCGCTTGTCCGGGCCTGGGCTGACGCGCTGCTGTCGGACGAACGCGTTGCCGGCGCCGTCGCCGACAACTTCCTCGAGGAGTTTCACGCCAATCTCGTCCGCCGCGGCGGCTACGTCGCGGCTCTGGCGGGCGACGCGGGCCTCCAGGCGGCGGAATAGAAAGGACACGGCGATGGCGTTCGGCGGGTTGAACTATTTCGCCGTCATCATCGCCGCTGCCGTCGGCTTCGCCTTCGGGGCGGTCTATTACATGACGCTGGGCAAGCGCTGGATGGCCGCGCTCGGCAAGACGGAAGACGACCTGAAGGGCGGCGCGAGAGCAGCGCCCTTCGCCATCGCCATCGTCGCCCAGGCGGTCATGGCATTCGTCCTCGCGGGCACCATCGGCCATCTCGGGCCGGGACATGTCACCCCCTTGAACGGTCTCATTTCCGGAGCTTTCGTCTGGGCCGGCTTCGTGGCGACGTCGCTGTCGGTGAATTATGCGTTCCAGAAGGCAAAACCGGCCCTAACCTTCATCGACGGCGGCCACTGGCTGGGCGTGCTGCTGCTTCAGGGCCTCGTGATCGGCCTGATGGGCGTTTAAGCCAACGTCCGACGACTGTCTGTTTCCCCCTATCCCTAACCCTCTCCCTCTCCCTCAAAGGGAGAGGGGTCCTCTTTCCGCCGAATCAACGTCGGCAGAGCGACCTGACTCAGCCGCTGCGCTGCGGCAGCAGGATTTCCACCCGCAACCCGCCGAGCCCCGCCTGCTCCAGGCGAATCTCGCCGTCATAGAGAGCCACGATATCGGCAACGATCGACAGCCCGAACCCGGTTCCGGGCGGCGCCTCGTCGAGCCGCTTGCCCCAGTTGAGCGCCACGGCGCGCTCCTCAGGCGAGATGCCGGGCCCGTCGTCCTCGATGGAAACGCAAAGGGTGCCGACGTCGATCCTGGCACCGATCTCGACGCGCGACTCGGCGAACTTGTGCGCATTGGACAGAAGGTTGCTGACCATCGCCTCGAGGTCGTGGCGTGCCACGGGAAAGGTTAGCCCGGCAGGGCAGTCGCAGGCGATCTCCAGCGGCGTCCGCCGATAAAGGATCGAGAACCCCTCGGCCACGTCGTCGAGCAGTTCCCGCACGTCGGTGCGCCGCTGGATATGGCTGTCGGGCCCGATCGCCCGCGCAAGACTCGAATAACGGTCTACCAGACCGGCCATGCGGTCTACCTGCCGGCGAATCAGTCCCGAATCGACGTCCCCGTCGAGCGCATTCTTCATGATGGCAAGCGGATGATTCACGTCATGGGCGATCTTGCTGACATATTTTCGGGTCCGGTCGATCAGCATCAGGTTCTGGCTCAGAAGCCCGTTCACCCGGTCGACCGGCCGTTGCAGCTCGCGTGGGAAACGCCCCTCGATGGAAGCGGTTTCGCCGGCCTCGTACTGTCCGATCGCCGCGGTGAGCCGCCCGAGGTGGCGTTGCACCACGATGACGATCACCACAAGCATGCCGAGCACGGCAAGCGAGACCGGTATCAACGCGAGCAGAAAGAGATGTCGCAGGCGTGCGACGAGTTGCGCCACGTCGTCGGCATACTGTTCGACGCTGACGCCCACGAGATAGTGTACCCGGACCGGGACGCCGCCGTTATCGCCGGCGAACGGCGGGATTTCGTCGACGATCCGCTGCGCGATCCGCATCGGGCCGAGCGGGGTCGGCAGGTTAGAAAGCGAGAAATCGGGACTCGGAAGATAGACGGCCGGCGCGATTTCCGTGTTCGTAAGACGAAGCAGTTGAGATCGTCCCACGAGTTCTCCCTGCTCCGTGATCTGCCACACCCGGCCGATATCCGTGCCGCCCACCGACGTCTCCGGCCCCGGCCCCGTATCGGTGCCGCCGTTGCCGCTCAGCGGCTCTCCCGAAGCGGCCCGGCTCGCCCGATAGCCGCGAATCTGTTCGGCGAACTGCACAAGCCGCGCATCGACCACCTCGCGCGCCACCCGATCCGCAGCCGCCGTAAAAAGCAGCCAGAACAGCAGGACAGCGACGACCAGAAGAACCGACGCCCACAGCGCGACGCGGCCGACGAGCGACGCCGGCATCGGCACTCGCAGGTTCATTCGTCCTCGCCGTCGGCACCCGTGAGGCGATAGCCGAAGCCGAACACCGTCTCGATCATCCGGCGGCCGATCTTGTCGCGCAGGCGGCTGATATAGACAGGTATCTCGTTCGCCGTCTTGATCGTCTCGCCGTCGAAATTGTGCTGGGCGATCTCCTCGGCGGGCACCGGCCGGCCCGCATTGACCACCAGATAATGGAGAATCCGGTATTCGGTGGGCGACAGGCGCACGGGCGCGCCGTCCAGCCAGACGCGAAGCGCCTGCGTGTCGACCCGCAGCGGGCCGTGCTCGATCACCGGCTTCTTGACAGCGGGCCCGCCCGAATTGACGACGCTTCGGACCCAGTCGAGCAGAAGTTCGAGATCGACCGGCTGGGTCCGGTAGTTCGTTGCGCCCGCGCGTACGCCCTCCTTCATGTCGCCGATTTCCTTGCGCGAGCCGGTGAGGACGATCACCGGCATCGGCCGGTCCGCCTCGCGCCATCGCCGCAGCACCGAAAATCCGTCCATTGTCGGCAGGCCGGGATCGAGGATGACGCCGTCATAGGCAGTCTCGAGGCCGAACTCGAGCCCCTCGGCGCCGTCATGGCTGACGTCCACGGCGAAGTTCTCCTCGCGCAGCATCGCGGCGATCTGTTCCGCCAGTTCGCGATCGTCTTCGAGAATCAGGATGCGCATGGGCGATTTCCTACCTGAACCCGCGTCTGATGCCGTCATCGGGCTTGTCGCGATTGCCGAACGCCCGATCCGGGCGGTCGCGGCCCTGTCCCTGGTTTCGCGGTTGCACGACCCGCCGCCGTTCCGAATCGCCGACGACGCCGCCGGTCTCGGGATCGATATAGACGAGGATCACCCGGTCGTCCGGGCGCAGGATCCGGACCTCGTAGAGATATTGCCCGCTGCCGCGTTTCAGGTGAGTGCCGAGGATTCGGCCCTGATAGCGGGGGTTGTTCTTCAGCCGCGACAGGGCCAACGAAATATCGCCCGAACCGCCCTGCGCATATGCCGGAGCGGGCGCTCCCGCCGAAACGCCGAGGAACGCGGCGAGCGCCGCTATGGTGAGAAATTTTCGCATACGGATCAGAAGGTAAGCGCAACTTCCTAAATATGGAACATCCGCCGCGTTAGAAGACATTCATCCGCCTTAACAAAAAATAACAAGGCCGGCATGCAATCGAAAACCGACTTTCTCCACATTTCCCTCCACGGCGCCGGTGCGCCGAAGGCCCGAAACCGG
>JAYQUR010000357.1:0-3676 GCA_038148075.1 Alphaproteobacteria bacterium
CGTAGTCCGTGCGTAGTACGCCCTGCGGATTTGGTATGAAAAGACTGAATTATTACAATTACTTAATGCAACTATGCCTGTAACCAAACGATAAGGTTAACAATGGATTTACGGCACGCGTATTTACCGCGGATTTGCACTGCATTCGCAGCGCCGTTCACGTTTCGTTAACGCCGCAGGCGTCTACTCGGGCGGGTCATTCGAGAGAGAATTCGTGTCCGAACATCCCGCGTATCTCCGACCGGTTCCGCAACCGGAACCTTCCGCGCCCCGCCCGGCGCCGAAGCCGCGCCGCGGGGTGCCGCTGCCGCTGTTCCCGGGACGGTCGCCGCAATGCGACTCGAGGCGGTACCTCGACGCCTGGCGCGACGGCCAGAAAGGCCCGATCCGCGCGATCTGGGAAATTCCGGAGGACGGCCTCGCGCTTGGCGACAACGCGTGCGGACGAATGATCTGCATGGACGCGCTGGACGCGCTAAGCTTCGACGATTCCATCCCCGAAGTTGCCCGCGTGCTGGAACAGGAAGGAGTTGCGCTGCTGGTCGCGAGCCTGCGCGGCAACCCGGCGGTGCGCGCGGGCATGCGTCGCAAGCTCGTTCCGGGCGATCCGGTGACGTTCCGGCGGGCCGAGGCGCTGGACGCGGATCACATCGACCGGCTACGCGCTCATTTCGGCGGGATCGAGGTCCGGCTCTTCGACGTCCTCAGTCCGGCACTGGGGCTTTTCGAAAACGCCCTTGCACGACTTTCGCCCCGGCTGCCGGGAGTTCTCGCGCCGCTTTGGCCCGTCGTCCGCGCCGCTGACCGGTTTTTGCTGAACTGGCGGCCTGTGCGACGGCGCGCGGGCACCGCCATCGTCGTCCTCAGGTGGCCGCGGCGGCACATCCGCGACTGACGCTCAATCCGCCTCGAACACGACGAGTTCGACCCCTTCGGATACCCTGTCGCCGACCGAGAACGGCAAGGCGACGACCGTACCGTCGGCAGGCGCCCGGAGGGAGTGTTCGACCTTCATCGCCTCGATGACGATCAGAACCGCTCCCGCGTCGACGCGGTCTCCCGGGCCGACCGGTGTCGCGACGACGGTACCGGGCATCGTGGCCCGCAAGCTTCCCGCCGGAACCCCGGCCCCGCCCGCCGCCGCAAGCGGATCTACGATATCGACGACATAGCGCTGGCCGCGGGCGAACACGGTAAGACGAGTCCCCTCGCGGTGGACGTCGCCCTCGGGAAGCCCCGGCCCCACGGGAACGCCGTCCCGTAAGAGTTCGCCGCGGCGACACGAATACGCTCGGCTCTCGCCATTCGCGGAGATCTCGATTCGGCGCGCAGCGGCATCGCCGAGTCGCCAGCCTCGGTTATCGGACCACGGTCCTGTATTTCCGGCGGAATCGCGCGTCAATTCCGACCGGGCCGCGAGGGCGGCAATGTCGTCCGGCACCGGATCGCGTCTCGCGAGTTCCTCGAGATTTTCCCCCAGAAATCCGGTATCGACGCCGCCAGCCCGAAAGGCGGGATGGTCCACGACCGTGCGCAGGAAACGTTCGTTTGTCATCGGGCCGGCAACCCGCACCGACGCGAGCGCTTGCGAGAGCCGGTCGCACGCCGCCGCGCGGCTGTCGGCATAAGCGACGATCTTGGCGACCATCGGGTCGTAGTCCACGGTGACGGAGTCGCCTTCGCGGATTCCCGTGTCGATGCGAATGCCGTCGCCCTCGGGCCACGCCAGATGGGCGACGCGACCGAAGCCGGGACGGAAATCGGCGGCGGGATCTTCCGCGTAGAGCCGTGCTTCGACGGCATGGCCGCGGCAGGCGATGTCCTCCTGCCGCATCGGCAACCGCTCGCCCGCGACGACGCGAAGCTGCCATTCGACGAGATCGATACCGGTGACCGCCTCCGTGACCGGATGCTCGACCTGGAGCCGCGTGTTCATCTCGATGAAGCGGAAATCGCCGTCGGCGCCGACGAGGAACTCGACGGTTCCCGCACCGACGTAACCGACCGCCCTGGCGGCGGTCACCGCGGCGTCGCACAACGCCGCGCGCAGACCATCGTCGAGGTTGGGCGCGGGCGCTTCCTCGATCACCTTCTGGTGGCGCCGCTGCACCGAGCAATCGCGCTCGAACAGATGGACGACGTTACCGGCGGCGTCCCCGAAAACCTGGACTTCGACGTGGCGTGCGTGCGGCAGATATTTCTCGATCAGCAATCCGTCGTCGCCGAACGCGGCCTTGGCCTCCCGCCGCGCCGCCCCGAGGGCCTCCGTCAGCCCTTGCGGCGAGCGAACGACGCGCATGCCCCTGCCGCCGCCGCCGAGCGCCGGTTTGACGATGACGGGATAACCCGCCTCTTCCGCCGCATGCGCGAGCGAAGCTTCGTCCTGCGCGACATCGGGATCGCCCGCGAGAACCGGAACGCCCGCCGCCGCCACGATACGTTTGGCCTCGGCCTTCGACGCCATCGCGCGGATCGCCGCGGCCGGCGGGCCGACGAAGACGAGGCCGGACGCCGCGCAGGCGTCCGCGAAATCGGCATTCTCCGACAGGAAGCCGTAGCCGGGATGGATCGCCTGCGCGCCAGTCTGACGCGCCGCCGCGACGATCCGCTCGATATTCAGATAGCTTTCCGACGATGGCGCGGCGCCAATGCGCACGGCTTCGTCCGCCGCGGCGACCTGCATCGCGTTGCGGTCGGCGGACGAATAGACGGCGACCGTCGCAACGCCCAGGCGACGGCACGTTTTAATGATCCGGCAGGCGATCTCGCCCCGGTTTGCGATCAGGATCTTGTCGAACACCCGCGCATACTAGATCAATAACGCCACGACCGCGCCGGTCATGCAGGTGGCCATCACCCCCGCAAGGACCGACTTCAGGCCGAGCTGAACGATTTCCTTTCGCCGGTCGGGCGCGATGGCGCCGAGCCCGCCGATCATGATGCCGAGACTGCCGAAATGGGCGAAGCCGCACATCGCGTAGGTCATGATCAGGCGCGAACGTTCGCTGAGCGCCTCAGGCGGCAGTTTCGACAACTCGAGATACGCCAGCAGCTCGTTGAGGATCACCTTGATGCCGAGGAGCTGGCCCGCCGTCGCCGCCTCCGCCCACGGCACGCCGATCAGCCAGACGACCGGCGCCATTGCCCAGCCGAGAATGCGCTGCAGGGTCAGCGGGCCGCCGAAGACGTCCGGCGCCAGCCCGAGGATCGAGTTCGCCAGCGCCACCAGCGCGACGAGAACGATCAGCATGCCGATGATGTATCCGAGCAGCCGCAAACCGTCGATCGTTCCCGACGTGATTGCATCCATCGAATTGTCGTAGAGCTTCTCGACCTCGACCGAGCCTGACGTCTCCGTCCCCGTGGTCGGCACCATCAGCCGGGCGATCATGATCGCGGCCGGGGCGCTTATCAGCGACGCCGTCAGCAAATGGCCGGCGGCATCGGGGATCGCGTTCGCGAGGAAGGCCGCGTAGAGCGCGTACATCGTGCCCGCGATCGTCGCCATCCCCGCCGTCATGACGATGAAGAGCTCCGACCGGCTGATCCGGTTCATGTAGGGCTTGATCAGCAGCGGCGCCTCGACCATGCCGACGAAGACGTTCGCCGCCGTCGCGAAACTGGACGCGCCGCTGATGCCCAACGCCTTGCCGAGCGCCCAGGCGAACCCGCGCAC
>JAYQUR010000358.1:0-3671 GCA_038148075.1 Alphaproteobacteria bacterium
CGTTGTCACAAACCACGAACTGGCGACCCGTGTCGATACGTCGGACGACTGGATCGTCCAGCGCACCGGGATCCATCAGCGCCATATTGCTGCCGACGGCGAGAAAACGTCGGACCTTGCGCTGGCCGCGGCGCGAAATGCGTTGTCCGCGGCCGGTATTGCCGGGTCGGATCTCGACCTCATCGTTATTGCAACCGCGACGCCCGACCAAACCTTTCCCTCTACCGCGACCCGCGTACAGGCCGAGCTCGGCATGACGGGCGGTGCGGCCTTCGACGTTCAGGCGGTCTGTTCCGGGTTCGTCTATGCGATGAACGTCGCCGACAATTTCATCCGGCTCGGACAGGCATCGAACGTGCTGGTGATCGGCGCAGAGACTTTTTCGCGAATCCTCGACTGGGAGGACCGGACGACCTGCGTTCTCTTCGGTGACGGTGCGGGCGCCGTCGTTCTTCGAGGCGAAGACGGCGAGGGATCCAGCAGCGATCGTGGCGTCCTCTCGAACTGCATCCATTCGGACGGCCGGCAGCATGATCTGCTCTATGTCGATGGAGGCCCGTCGTCGACCCAGACCGTGGGCCATCTCAGAATGGAAGGGCCCGAGGTTTTCAAGCATGCCGTCAAGAACCTGTCGACCGTCATCTGGGAAGCACTCGACCTCGCCGGATTGAAGGCGGAAGACGTCGACTGGCTGGTGCCGCATCAGGCCAACAGCCGTATCATCATGTCGACGGCGAGGAAGCTCAAGCTGCCCGAAAGCAAGCTGGTTCTGACGGTGGACCGCCATGCCAACACGTCGGCCGCGTCCATCCCGCTAGCGCTCGCAGACGCGGTCGGGGACGGGCGAATTTCGCAGAACGACGTTGTCGTCCTCGAAGCGATGGGCGGCGGTTTCACCTGGGGCGCCACCGTCGTTCGCTGGTAGACACGGCCGCGCTTTCGAGAAACCGCCCGAATCCGCTATCCCTTTGATATTGACTGAATTCTGGCAACACGCTACCGTCCTGAACGGGACAATCAAGGGGCATGCCAATGACCGAAAGAACGGTCACAAGAGCCGACCTTAGCGAAGCCGTCTATCAGGAAGTCGGATTGTCGCGGAACGAATCCGCGGATCTCGTGGAATCCGTACTGGCGGAAATTTCCGATACGCTGACGCAGGGGGAGGCGGTCAAGATTTCCTCGTTCGGCAGTTTTTCCGTTCGCCAGAAGGGCCAGCGCATCGGACGCAATCCGAAGACCGGCGAGGAGGTGCCGATTCTGCCGCGCCGCGTTCTGGTCTTTCGTGCGTCGAACGTTCTAAAGAACCGGATCAACAGCCGTGCGTCGAACGGCGTCGGGGCGGAAGGCTCCGCCCATTCGGCTTCGACCGATGACGCTCCCGGCGCCGACAGCGGTGCAGAGGATGCCGTCGGGCAACGACCGATCTTCGGTGGCGGAACCTCTCCCTTCGGGACCGGCAGCTAGTTCGTGGCCGATACGGACGGCGGATACTCATCCGGCGACGAGGCCGGAGATCGACGGCAGCGAAAATCGGCTTCCGCCTTCAGGACGATCAGCGAAGTCGCGACCGATCTGGACATTCCGGCGCATGTCCTGCGTTTCTGGGAGACGAAGTTCACCCAGGTGAAGCCGCTGAAACGGGGCGGCGGGCGCAGGTATTACCGCCCGGAAGACGTGGAACTGCTGCGCGGCATCCGCAATCTTCTCTATTCCGACGGATACACCATCAAGGGCGTCCAGAAGCTTTTGCGGGAAGGCGGCGTGAAGTCCGTCGCCGGCGCCCCGTCGACGGAAGGGCGAGAGCCCGCACCCGCCGCCACCGCGCCCGCTGCTGCGGCAACGCTGGACGGCGCCAAGCGCGCGGCGATCTCAGAGGTCCTGCGGGAGCTTGAGGATCTTCGCGATCTGCTCCGCGCCTAAGGGCACAAGCCTTCCCCGACCCGCGTTATCAGAGCTTGAGTTGTGACGGCGGCGTGCGTATTTTGCCGCCTCGAACGTGACGGAGCGTGGCGCAGTTTGGTAGCGCACTTGACTGGGGGTCAAGGGGTCGCTGGTTCGAATCCAGTCGCTCCGACCATAAGAACGGGAACTGCCCGGGGCAGTTCCCGTTTTTGTTTCGCCGTTTCCGGATGGTGAACGCCTGCGATATGATCGCGGTCGTCAGGCTTCGAAAACAGGACAAAAACCGCCGTGAGCCGAAGGCAAACCCGCATATACGGTGATAACCGATTCAAGGTCGGGCTCTTTTCGCAGAACTGCTCCGGCGGTCTGACGATGACCAAGGCGCCGGAGTTCTGGCAGCCGACCTGGGAGAACAATGTCGTGGCGTCGCGGCTTGCCGACGAAGCGGGGCTCGAATTCCTCCTGCCGGTCGCGCGCTGGCACGGATACGGCGGCGATGTGGATGCCGAGGGAGAAAACTTCGAAACGCTGACATGGGCGACCGGAATGCTGGGTGCGACGAAAGACATCGTCGTATTCGGTACCGTCCACGTCGCGCTGGCGAATCCGGTCTTTGCCGCAAAGCAGATGATGGCGGCCGATCATGCCGGCCGGGGACGCTTCGGGCTGAACATGGTGTCCGGCTGGAATGCGGGCGAACATGCCATGTTCGGCATTGCCATCCGCGATCACGATGACCGATACGCTTACACCGAGGAATGGCTCGACATCGTCGAGGGGCTTTGGTCGCGGGAGGAACCGTTCGATTTCAAGGGCCGGTTTTTCGACCTGAAGGGCGTGGTGGCGCGACCGAAGCCGTGGGGTGGAGAGCGGCCAATGCTGGTGAGCGCCGGAAATTCCCCCGTCGGTCGGGATTTCGCGCTCCGGCGCACCGATTGCGTTTTCATGGGCCTCCGGGAAATCGATCAGGTCGCCGGCGAAATTTCCGCGATGAAGGCGGCGGCACCGGCCCCGCGTCTTTTCTTCGGGTGCGGCAACCTGATCTGCCGACCGACCCGGAAAGAGGCGGACGAATATTTCCACTACCTGATTCACGAGCAGGGCGATTGGGCCGCGGCGGATCACGCGCTCGGGATTCGCAGGAGCGGGGGCGCGTCGTCCGCGCAACTTCCTACCCACACCGCCGAACGAATGCTGGCCGCTGCGGGCACCTATCCGTTCGTCGGCGGATACGACGAGATTGCGGACATGTTCCGTCGCCTGTCCGAGGGCGGCATGGACGGTATCGCGATCGGCCTGGTCGATTACATCGACGACCTGCCGCCGCTCCGCGACGAGATACTGCCGAGGCTGGAACGGCTCGGGCTGCGGGAGCCGGTAGCCCGCTGATCTCTTGAATTCTCCGACGTGACGATGCAGGGACTCGCCCGGTGGACTATAGTCTTGATCCGGCGCGCCGCATCGACCGGCGTGTGCGGCAGCGGCGTTCCGAACAATAGGCTGGAAGAGATCCGGGGCAAAAAGATGAGAGCGCACGTTCAACAGTGAGAGACGTCTTCTTACCGTCCCGGGTAATTTGCGCGCTGGCGTTTTTGTCCCCCGGACTGTTGATTTACCTGCCGTTGTCGCTGGCGCCCGTCGTCGGCCTTGCCGGCGTGCTGATCGGCGTCACCGCGGTTCTGCATCGGCGAACCGCGGTGTGCCCGCCCGTTGTCCTTGTCGGGTTTCAGGCGGCGTTTTCGATCCTCATCGTCGCGAGCCTGCTC
>JAYQUR010000359.1:0-3656 GCA_038148075.1 Alphaproteobacteria bacterium
TCGTAATATTGCCTCTCGGTCCCCAAATTACCTGAAATATTATTCTTTTCTGTTTATCGTTGCGGCTATTTTTTCTTTTACTCATTCCTATTTTCCTCAACCAGGTGGGTCTTTCTGTCCGGGTTCAAATATGGAATTAACTCATTTTTCGAGTCCTCTTAAAATCATACGAACGTACATTTCGATCAAATCCGGCACGGGGATCGATTTCCCGGGCTCGTACCAGCGCGCGACCCAGTTGCATTGGCCGAGGATACCGAGGAACGCGAGCTTCGGATCCAGCGTCGCGTCGAACACGCCCGCCTTCTGGCCCTCCGCGATGATGGCCGCCCAGTTGTCGTTGTAGTCGTCCCAGACCGGCCCCATCACCGCAAGCACTTCCTCATTCTCCGCGAAATAGTCGTCGCGCAGCGTGATCTTGGATTCCGCGAACCGGTTTTCGAACCGCATCAGGTGGTTCTCGACGGCGCGCGCGATCTTGGTCTCGGGCGGATCATCGCTGGCGAGGATGTCCCGCATCGCATCGCGAAGTTTCAGCCCCAGCGGCCGGATGATCGCGATCAGGATCTCTGTGCGGTTATCGAAATAATAATAAAGCCCTTCCCGCCTGATGCCGACCGCGCGGGCGATGTCGTCGAGCGATGTGTTGGCGTAGCCCTGCCGGTGAAACAGGTCCTGCGCGGCGCGGAGGATTTCCTCGCGCCGGTTTTCACGGCGCTTTTCGGCGGCCGTAGGTTCGCGCCGCTTCTCAGCGGCGGCCTGTTCGCGTTTCGCTTCGGCCATTTCAGCGTGCCTCCCGGTCAGGGAGCATTTTTTACGTTCGCGTAAAGATCCGCAAGTGCGGCATAGGCGATCTCCACCGTCAGGCCGGTCATCAGCGATCTCTGGCTCCTGTGATCGAAATCGGGCGCCGTGACGAGGTCGCGATAGCTTTCCGGAGTCCGGACCACGCGGCAGTGCGGCCCCCACGGCCCGTAGCGCGCATCCGGCGAGGGACCGAACAGCCCCAGCGTGGCAACGCCGGCAGCGGCCGCGACATGCATCAGCCCCGAATCGTTGCCGACGAAAACGGCCATGCGCGCGAGGCACGCCGCCGCAACGTCGAGCGGCTCGCCGACGAGATCGATGCGTCTGTGGTCCGGGATCGCCTCGAGCACCGGCGCCGCCATGTCCCGCTCCGACGGCGCTCCGAACACGGCGACCCGCGCGTCCGGCAGCAGACCGTTCGCCGCCGTCGCACGGCCGACCAGTTCCGCGAACCTGTCCGCCGGCCATTGCTTGCCGCCCCAGTTGGCCGTCGGCCCGACCCCCAGCACGGGCGCGCCCTCGGGAACGAGCGCGGCCGCGCGCTCCCGTGCCGCGTCGCTCAGCCACAGCGCGGGCGCCGGCGGCGGCTCCAGCCCCGCCATCCGGCCCAACTCGACGACGCGATGGAGTTCGTTGTCGCGATACGCCATGACGATCCGCCGCTTCGCGCGCAGAAACCGCGTCAGCGCGGAGCCGCGCAGATCGACGGCGACGTCCCATCGCGTTCCGGCGCACACCCGCCACAGCGACAACCAGTGCAGATGGAGCCGCCGCTTCTCGATCACGATCAGCCGGTCGAGCCCCGGCACGCCCTCTAACAGCGGCGCGGCGGGTGCGCCGCATGCGACCGTGACCCGCGCGTCCGGGTGACTGTCGAGCAGGTGCGACAGCAGCCCCGTCGACAGCACGGCGTCGCCGATGCGGGTGGCGGTAACGAACAGAATGTTCAAGGACCGATTCCGAAAAACCCGACGTTCGCCAGAGGCTTAACAGGATCGGCGACTCGGGGAAACAGCGTCCGATTGAACCTGCCGACGCGCTCTGCTACGCAGGACGCCTCGGGCGAGTGCCGTCTTCGGGCCGCGCCGCCGCCGATATCGGGAAAACCGTTCGTGTCCACCGCGCCCGGCGAGGCCTATTCGCCGACACTCAACAATGTGAAAGGCATCCTGTGGATGCTGGCGGCGGTGACGACGCTGACCTTGATGTTCGTTTTTATCAAGCAGATGACGCTCGAACTCCCCGTCTTCGTCGTCGCGATCTTCCGGACCTTCTTCGCGCTGTTGATGCTGACGCCCTGGCTGATCCGAAACGGGCACTCGGGCGTCCGCACCGGCCGGATCGGATTCCATTTCATCCGCTCGTTCTGCGGCATCGCCGCCTTCGTCTGCCTCGTCTTCGCACTGGAACACCTGATCCTGGCCGACGCGATGGTGCTCGCCTTCACCTCGCCGTTCTTCTCGATCCTGATATCCGTGCTGGTGCTGGGCGAGATCATCCGGGGCCGGCGCATCGCGGCAACGGTCGTCGGCTTTTGCGGCGTCATCATGATCGTGAAGCCGCAGGGCGGCATCGAACCGGCGATGCTGCTGGCCCTGACCGCGGCGATGCTGACATCGATCGCGATGATCTCGATGAAGAAGCTGTCGTCGACGGAGCCGCCGACGCGGATCGTCTTCTACTTCATGATGTTCGGCACGTTGATCCTGCTGCCGGGCGCGATCTGGACATGGCAGACCCCGACGCTGCCCCAACTCGGCTGGCTGCTCGGCGCGGGCATCCTCGGCGCCGTCGGCCAGGATTTTCTCGCCCGCGCCTACGACGCCGGCGAGGTCAGCATCGTCGCGCCGTTCGATTTCGTGCGCCTGCCGATCGCGGCCTTGTTCGGGTTCCTGATCTTCGCGGAAGTTCCCGACGTCTGGTCAGTCGGCGGCACGGCCGTGATCATCGCCTCTGCGGTGTACCTGATGCGGCGCGGCGCAAAGGAACAGAAGGAAGCGCGAATGGCGGCGGAGGCAACGCCTCCAGCCGCCTGATGTCGTGCATCAGCGCTTCGAGATCGGCTTCACCTTGCGCTGCTTGACCCCGGTATACTCGCTCAGCGGGCGGATCAGCGCGTTGTTTGCGTTCTGCTCGAGGATATGCGCCGCCCAGCCGGTGATGCGGCTCATCACGAAAATCGGCGTGTACATGTCGATCTCGAAGCCCATCAGGTAGTAGGCCGGCCCCGCCGGGAAATCGAGATTGGGGTGGATGCCCTTCTCGCCGATCATGATGTTCTGCAGCACGTCGGAAATCTCGAGCCACTTGGTGTCGCCCTTCCAGGCCGCCAGGTCTTCGAGCGCCTTACGCATGGTGGGGACGCGGGAATCGCCGCTCTTGTAGACGCGGTGGCCGAAGCCCATGACGAGCTGGTTGTTGGCCATCTTGTCGCGCAGCCACGGCTCGGCCCGCTTCACGGTGCGGATTTCCTTCAGATTGTGCATCACCGCCTCGTTGGCGCCGCCGTGCAGCGGCCCCTTGAGCGAGCCGATGCCGCCGGTGACCGCGCTGTAGATGTCGGAGCGCGAGGACGTGATGACGCGCGCGGTGAAGGTCGATGCGTTGAAGCTGTGCTCGGCATAGAGGATCAGCGAGATGTCGAACGCGCGGATGACTTCCTTCGGCGGCACCTCGCCGAAGCACATGTGGAAGAAGTTCTCGGACATCGAAAGGTCCGTGCGCGGCTTCTTGCGCGGCAGGCCCTTCCGGAAGCGGTAGTCGGTGGCGATCATCGTCGGAATCTTGGCGAGAAGATCCATCGCCCGGTCGAGGTCGCGCTCGCGCGGCTCGCCGCCCCAGGCCGTGTC
>JAYQUR010000360.1:0-3655 GCA_038148075.1 Alphaproteobacteria bacterium
CGCTAGAGCTCCTTCGAAAGCAAAGATGCCCGACGAAAAAGACATCGAGACGATGACCGAGAAAGAGGCGGCGGCGGAACTCGCCCGGCTCGCCGGAGAAATCTCCGCCCACGACAAGCGCTACTACCAGGACGACGCACCCTCCGTTTCCGACGCCGAGTACGATGCGCTCCGCCAGCGGAACACGGCGATCGAAAACGCCTTCCCCGAACTGATCCGCGAGGACAGCCCGAGCGGCCGGGTCGGTGCCGCACCGTCGGCCGGGTTCGGCAAGGTCCGGCATGCGGTCCCGATGCTGTCGCTCGGCAACGCGTTCAGCGACGAGGACGTGCAGGATTTCGTGGACCGGATAAGGCGGTTTCTCAATCTCGGCGAGACCGAGGACGTCATGCTCGTCGCCGAGCCCAAGATCGACGGCCTGTCGATCGCGCTGCGCTACGAAAAGGGCCGGTTCGCGCTCGGTGCGACCCGCGGCGACGGACGCGAGGGCGAGAACGTCACCCGCAACATCCGGACCATCCGCGATATCCCCGACATCATCCGCGGTAACGTTCCCGACGTGCTCGAAGTCCGCGGCGAGATCTACATGAGCCACGAGGATTTCGCGAAGCTGAACGAGGCCCGCGCCGCGGCCGAAGAACCGGTCTTCGCCAATCCCCGGAACGCCGCAGCCGGCTCGCTGCGCCAGCTCGACCCGGAAATCACGGCAAGCCGCCCTTTGCGCTTCTTCGCCTATAGTTGGGGCGAGGTCAGCGGCCGCATCGCGGATACACAGTGGGACGCGCTGCAACGGCTCCAGAGCTGGGGATTCCCTGTCAACGAGGAGGCGAAGCGCTGCAACGGGGCGGCGGAGGCGATCGCGCTGCACGAGGCTGTCGGAAGCAAGCGCGCCACGCTCGGCTACGACATCGACGGCATCGTCTACAAGGTCGACCGCCTCGACTGGCAGGAACGGCTCGGTTTCGTCAGCCGCGCCCCGCGCTGGGCGATCGCGCACAAGTTTCCTGCCGAAAAGGCACAGACGATCGTCCGCGCGATCGACATACAGGTCGGCCGCACCGGCGCCCTGACGCCCGTCGCGCGGCTTGAACCGGTCACCGTCGGCGGCGTCGTCGTCTCGAACGCGACGCTGCACAACGAGGATTATATTCGCGCGCTCGACCTGCATATCGGCGACACGGTGACGATCCAGCGCGCCGGCGACGTCATTCCGCAGGTCCTCGAGGTGATCGCCGAGCGGCGCCCGGACGACGCTCGGCCCTACGCCTATCCCGACCATTGCCCCGAATGCGGCAGCATCGCGGTGCGCGAGCCGGGAGAGGCCGTGCGCCGCTGCACCGGCGGGCTCATTTGCCCGGCCCAGCAGGTCGAACGGCTCAAGCATTTCGTCAGCCGCAACGCCTTCGATATCGACGGGCTCGGCGAAAAGCAGGTGAAGGCGTTCTTCGAGCGCGGGCTGGTCACGACCCCGGGCGACATCTTCACCCTCAAAGCCCGGGACGCCGAGAACGACCTGGATCCGCTGAAACGCTGGGAGGGATGGGGCGAAAAGTCCGTCCACAACCTGTTCGCCGCTATCGAGGCGCGCCGCACCATACCGCTCGACCGCTTCATCTATGCGCTCGGCATCCGGCAGGTCGGCGAAGCGACGGCGCGGCTGCTGGCGCGCACCTACGGCTCGTTCGGTGCCTGGCGCGACGCGATGGCGAAGGTCAGCGCGGAGCGTCATGCCAACAGAGAAGAAGAGAAGAAGCCGGAAAATATCGGCGAGGCTTATGCCGAGCTGTGCAGTATCGACACGATCGGCATGGCAGTCGCGGACGAGCTCGCGGGTTTCTTCGACAGCGAAAACGCGGAGAATCTCAGGATGCTCGACGATCTGGCGGACCAGCTCACGATCGAAGAGGTGGAAACGCCGCAAACCGCCGATTCCCCGGTCGCCGGAAAGACCGTCGTCTTCACCGGGACGCTGGAAACGATGACGCGCAACGAGGCGAAGGCGAAGGCGGAATTCCTAGGTGCCAAGGTCTCGGGTTCGGTGTCGAAAAAGACCGATTACGTCGTCGTCGGCGCCGATGCAGGCTCGAAAGCCAAGAAGGCCGCGGAACTCGGCGTCGAAATCCTGAGCGAGGAAGACTGGCGCGCGCTGGTCGGCGGCTGAGCGTCAGGCGCGGCGGTAGCGGTAGCCGAGTCCCAACAGACTCAGCCCGAAAATCAACGCGGCAACAGGCTCCGGCACCGCCGTGACGGTCTCGAAACCGGTATGCTGCCACTGGCTCGCCTGCGTGCTCAATTCGACGAGGAAGAGTTCCGTGATGGGAGCGTCATCGGCATCGTCGATCCCGCCGCGAACGCCGTCGATGGCTGCCGTGCCGTCGATAAGGCCGTAGGGGAGCGCGAACAACGCAAAGGGCACCGATGTCCGGATCGATAGCCCGAATATCCCATTGCCCGCCGCCCCTATCGTGCCGCTCGCCGCCAAGATATCACCCACACCCGCCGAAAAAACGAAGGTGGGCAAGACAGTATTCGCATCGAACGGATCGGGGTCGGAGTGGCTGTAGTTCACGGAATGAATATCGGCGGCCGTGAAGGTCGTGCCGCCGAGCGGGTTGTAGCTAAAGCCGTCATTGAAGACGATCTTGCCGTCCATCCTGCCGCCGCCCGTGGCCGAAATTCCCCAGAATGCACTGGTGGCATATCCGTTGGTCCCAAGACCGACAATCTCGAAGACGGGACCTGCCGACGCCGGAACGGCACCCGAAAACGCCAGCAGCGCAGCGGCGCCGACGAAGCGCCATACACGAGAAAGTCGCCGGTTGATCCTACCCATTGTCGCCCCCTGCGAAATACGGAAACCAGGCTATAGGCCTAAATAATACGCCTGACGGGGCAAATGTCACTCCCTTGCCGAGATCCAGCGCAGCGGCGCGGTCGCACCCGCGAGCCAGGTCCGCGTCGCATCGTCGACCAGCGGACCGATCGTATCCCTGACGCGCGCGTGATAGGCGTTGAGCCAGCCGATTTCCGCCGCGGTCATCAGGGACGGCTCGATCAACGCGCGGTCGATGGGCGCCAGCGTCAGCGTCTCGAACTCGAGAATTTCTCTCTCCGCGCGCCCCGCCGCCGCCACCGGTTGCACCACGACGAGATTCTCGATCCGGATGCCGAACCCGTCGGTGCGGTAATAGCCGGGCTCGTTGGAGACGATCATGCCGGGCTCGAGCGGAACCGCAGGTCCCTGTTTGGAGATGCGCTGCGGGCCTTCGTGGACGCCGAGATAGCTGCCGACGCCGTGCCCCGTCCCGTGATCGTAGTCGACGCGCGCTTCCCAAAGCGCAAGGCGGGCCAGGGCGTCGAGCTGCGTGCCGGACGTCCCGACGGGGAACCGCGCAGTGGCGATGGCGATGTGACCGCGCAGGACCCGGGTGTTCATCTCGCGCGCATCGTCGGGCGCGGCAGCGCCGTTCTCGGGAACGATGTACACCGTGCGCGTGACATCGGTCGTCCCTTCGCGATACTGACCCCCCGAGTCGACGAGATAGACATCGCCCGGCACCAGCGCCCGGTTCGTCACCGCCGTTACCCGGTAATGCACGAACGCACCGTTCGGCCCGCTTCCGGAGATCGTATCGAAGCTGTTGCCGCGAAATCC
>JAYQUR010000361.1:0-3597 GCA_038148075.1 Alphaproteobacteria bacterium
CTGCTGACCAAGGCGGCGATCAAGGAAATGATCGTTCCGTCGCTGCTGCCCGTCCTCGCACCGATCGTGGTGTATCTGGTGATCAACTGGATCGGCGGCCAGGCCGCGGCACTGACGACGCTCGGCGCGCTGATGCTCGGCACCATCGTCACCGGCCTGTTCGTGGCCCTGTCGATGACGTCGGGCGGCGGTGCCTGGGATAACGCCAAGAAGTACATCGAGGATGGAAACCACGGCGGCAAGGGCTCCGATGCCCATGCGGCATCCGTCACCGGCGATACGGTCGGCGACCCCTACAAGGATACGGCGGGCCCCGCGGTGAACCCGATGATCAAGATCATCAACATCGTGGCGATTCTCCTGCTGGCGGTGGTTGCGACCGTCTGACCGGCAGACGCTGCAGAACGAGAAAAGGCCCCGGAGCGATCCGGGGCCTTTTTCTTTGGATGTTCCGGGACATGCCGGCGGATCAAGGGTCGCCCAGCACGCCGCCTTCGCCGGTTCCGCCGCCGAAGCGGCCGACATTGCCGATAAGCTGTTCGAGGATCGTGAGTTCCCGGCCGCGCGTCGGGGTCCTGCGTTCCACGACCTGGACGTCCCGTCCGTCATCCTTGGACAGCCGCTCGACCTGGCGCACGATACCGTCCTTGTCGAAACGGATCACGAGGACCGTGCGTTCGAGTATCTCGGGTTCGAGGAACGCGAACTTGCTGGTCCGGGACCCGACGTAATACCAGGCTTCCTTGTCGAAGGTCGAAACGGCTGACGGCGTTCCGAGCATCGCGGTGACCTGTTCGCGATTGCTCTTGCCGATGCGGACGCTGTCGACGATTTCGGGGTCGGGCAGGTGGCCGTGGGTCTCCAACGTCGGCGAACAGGCGGCAAGGAGGCCGAAAACCGTCAAGGCGGCGAACAGTTTCGGGGATTTTCTCCCGGACTCGAATTGACGATGTACCTGCATGAGATTACCTATAGCGCCGAACGACAGCGCATGCATTTGCGACGAAATTGACGTCGCCGTCCGACCCTGTCAATTGCCGTTTGATTCACCACCGGGGCGCCGAACAGATGTCCTTACGATCGCTCTTTCGCCGGTCGACGCGGCCGGTTGCCGTGCACGACGTCTATGCTCAAGTCGTGCAGCAGGCCCGGGATACGCGCTTTTTCAAGGAAATGGAAGTTCCGGACACGGTCGACGGCCGGTTCGAGATGGTGGCGCTGCATGCCTTCCTCGTCCTTCGGCGCCTGAAGGGAGGCTCGCGAGAAACCTCCGAATTCGGCCAGGCACTGTTCGACGAGATGTTCGAGGACATGGACGTCAGCCTGCGCGAGATGGGGGCGGGCGATATGGGGGTCGGCAAACGGGTAAAAGCGATGGTGCAGGCTTTTTACGGCCGCATTGCCGCCTATGAAGGCGGGCTGGCGAACGGTTCGGAGGCGCTGGAGGAAGCGCTGCGGCGGAATGTCTATCGCGGCGTAGAGGTGGAGGCAGAGGCCGTACGGGCGCTTGCCGGCTATATCGAGCGGCAGGACCGACATCTGGCGACCGTGGCGCCGGACGAAATCGTCGCCGGGCGCTTCGCGTTCGCCTGAACGGAGGAACGCAGATGACCCGGAACGCCGTGCCTGCCGCGGAATTCACCCATATCGTCGATCTCGAGGATCTGCCGGAAGAGGGGCTGGAAGTCGTCCTCACCGCAGACGGGGAGGAGCGAGGCGCGCTCGCGGCCCGGTTCGGGCTCGTATCGATCGACCGGCTGGAGGCGCGGCTGTCGCTGAAATGGCTTGAACCCGATGAGGTTCTTTCGCTTGCCGGCGACCTGACGGCGGCGGTCGTCCAGACCTGCGTGGTTAGCCTGGAACCCGTTCCGGTGGACATCGCGGCACCGATCGACGTGATTTTCGCGCGGGAGACGGACCGGTCTTCCGAGTTTGTGGCCCCGGAGGAGGCGGAGCCGCTGGACGGCGATACGCTCGATCTGGGCGAATTCGTGGCTGAGGAGTTGTCGCTGTCGCTGGATCCCTATCCGCGCCATCCGTACCTCGATCCGTCGACTTTGGAGCTGGGGCCGGGCGCATCGCTCTCCACCGAAGAAGAATCGGCTGCGGAATCGCGGAAAAACAGCCCGTTTCAGGTGCTGGCAGACCTCAAATCAAAGCTTTAGAATAAACTAAAGCTATTTGTTGCTCCGAAGCCCCGGATCGAATATCTATCGCGTCCCGAAGGGTTTCCCAAACAGTTGAGATATCAGGAAAATGGCTGTTCCGAAGAACAAAGTTTCCAAGTCGAAGCGAAACATGCGCCGGGCGCACGACTCGCTGTCGGCGAATGCCAGCGCCGAATGTCCGAACTGCGGCGAGTTGAAGCGCCCGCATCACGTTTGCGCATCGTGCGGCTATTACGATAACCGCGAGGTTACGGAAGCGACCGACGCCTGAACGATCAGGCGGGAAAGGGTAGAGACGGACGGTGAGCGACGCGCTGACAATCGCTCTGGACGCAATGGGTGGCGACGACGCGCCGGCCATCGTCGTCAAAGGCGCGGATTTCGCCCGCCGTCGCTTTCCAGATGTTCGCTTTCACATGTTCGGCGACGAAGCGCGTATCCGGCCGCTGATGAAGCGGCGCAAGCGCCTGCTTCAGATAACCGAGATCACCCATACCCAGGACGTCGTCAGTAACGAGGACAAGGCGTCCGTCGCGCTGCGCAAGGGCCGCAATTCCAGCATGCAGCTCGCAATCAATGCGGTGCGCGACGGGGTTGCCTGCGGCGTCGTTTCGGCCGGCAATACAGGCGCGCTGATGGCGATGTCCAAGCTGACGTTGCGGATGCTGCCCGGCATCGACCGCCCGGCGATCGCCGCGATCTTCCCGACGATGCGGGGGGAGAGCGTCATGCTCGACCTCGGCGCAAACGTGGAATGCGATGCCGAAAATCTCGTCCAGTTCGCGATCATGGGCGATGTATTCGCCCGGACGGTCCTTGGCACGAAGGAGCCGTCGCTGGCGTTGCTCAACGTCGGTTCGGAGGAGATGAAGGGGCACGCCGAGATCCAGCAGGCATCCGCCTATCTGCGACAGATGTCGAACCTTCTCAACTTCCAGGGTTTCGTGGAGGGCGACGATATCGCTGCGGGCACCGCGGTCGTGGTCGTCTGCGATGGCTTTACCGGCAACGTCGCGCTGAAGACAACGGAGGGCACGGCCCGCCTGATCAAGGAATTTCTAGGCGACGCGTTCCGCAGTTCGCTGGCCTCGCGGCTCGGCTTCCTGTTGGCGCGTCGCGGCCTGCGCAAGATGCAGAACCGGATCGATCCGCGCCGCTACAACGGCGCCATGTTCCTCGGCCTGACCGGCATTGCCGTCAAAAGCCATGGCGGAACGGATGCGTTCGGTTTTGCCAACGCTATCGGCGTCGCAGTCGATATGGCCGCGAACGGCTTTAACGAACGTATTACGGAGGGGCTGCAAAGCTTCGGCGACTTCCGCCCCACTGCTGTCATCGGCAATACGGCGGAAGCGGCGGCATCCTGATGGTACGACGGTCCGTCGTCGCTGGGTGCGGCGCATATCTGCCCGAACGCGTTGTCACAAAC
>JAYQUR010000362.1:0-3593 GCA_038148075.1 Alphaproteobacteria bacterium
CCCCCCCCCCCCCCCCCCCCCCCCCAATTAACCACCCCACCACGGAATCCGCGTGGCTGGTTAGTGTGGGGGGCTGGGTTTTTTTTATACGCGTCCAGGATACGGCCGCGCGCGGCCGTCAGCTCGGCCGCCGGTCTATCATGGTCTGGGCCGGGATCGTCGTGGCGCCGGAGTCCGACGTCTATTCGCCCCAGCAGCTGGCCGGCAAGACGGTCGCGGTTCCGTACTATTTCGGCACGCATTACCTGACCTACCAGATGCTCGAGGGGTTCCTGCCGCGCGACCTGATCCGGACCTGCCGCGCGCCTAACGGCTCGGCCGCCCGCTACGAAGCACTGATCGACGGCGAAGTCGATGCGACGACCCTCACCGAGCCTTACCTGACGCTGGCCGAGAAGCAGGGCTGCCGCATCGTCATAGAGAGCATGTATCACGGCACCGAGGTGGCGTCGGACGATATCGATGCCGATACCTACGCTGCGTTCAACCGGGCGGTGAAGAAAGCAGTCCGGCTGATCAATTCCGACAAGAAGCGGTTCGTGCATTATTTCATCGACAGGCATCGGGGCCAGCATCCCGGCATCGAGACGCTGAGCGTCGACGATTTCCGCCTGTCTCGGATACAGCTGGTCGACCCGGCGCCGATCCCTGAAGAGGAGCTCCAGCGCACATACGACTGGATGCGAAGCTGGAACATGATCGATGAATTAAGCCCGGATGTGCTCGTCGACGTGCATCGCCAACAGGCCGCTCACGGCGTCGCCGCGGAGTAGAAACGGGTCTCCGGGGACTTTTTTTCGCCGTTCTAAAATTTTTTTATCGGGAACAATCCCGGTACGCGCCGACCCTGTCGAGGACGATAGGCGTCCTGCCGATTCGCTTCCGCGTCCGGCCGATTTGGCGAGTTCACCCATCGCCGAATTCGTCCGATCTCGTATGGCATTGATTTATAACGTTTAAATTCCGGCTCGGACGGCAATCGCGTAAAATTTTACGGAAATTTCGCGAAAATAAAAAAAGCAATATAAATAAATGAATTTCTAAATACGAAAAAAGTAACTGGAAATTCGAATAAACAATCTCAAAAACACAATAAAATATTAAAAGCATATTAAAATCTTTATTCGAATATCCTTCCATGCGCTGCAGAGCGCAGACGAAATTCGAAGCGTCCGTCGGCCAGAAGGCGACAAGACTGGCCGGGGCGCGGACACGGGAAGGAAAGGCGATGCGATTCAAATTCGGGACAGCCATAGCAGCCCTCGTCCTTGCCGGCGCGTCCAACGCGACGGCGGCGGTGGCGCCCGATCACATCGTGGGGCGCTGGGCCGCGGAACGGACCTGCGACACCGCCGGCTTTTCATACGTAATGAAGGGCGACAGCATTCTCCGGGAGCTCCGCGATAACGGCAAAGTCTACCGGACGCCCGTCAAGGTCACTGTCGACGGAGATGTCGTCAGGGTCTGGCTCGACGAGAAAGTCTTCAGTTTCCGTCTGCCGACCCAGAACACCCTGCAGCCGGTCGGCTACACCGATCTGCGAAACGGGCTGACGGCCGTGATTGCGCCACGCGTCTGGCATCGCAGTTCGTGAGGTACGGATCGATGAACGGAACGTTTGGACGAAAGGCTCAGCTGTTTCAGAACGCCGTCCGGGAAGCGCGGCGTCGGCAACAGCACGAGACTCTCGCAGTGCTTCGAAAAGGAGCGCGCGAGACAGGCATAAAGGCGAACGAAGTCGAAAAGATGCAGTTACGCATTGAATCGGCGTTCAGGACGGCGGACGCCGCCTGAAAAGGAACGGGATGATGAAGCACCAGAGTGAGGCAGAGTTGTCAGGTTCACTGCCTCTCTAGACTGGGGCGATCCGGGAGAACCCCCTCCCTCGGATCGCCCCACTTTCTTTTCGGGCCCGACTTTCGCCGGGTCCGTTTTCGTTTCGGCCCATTTCCAATTCCCCGACGGCTTCGTATGGTGCGCCCGCAACATTAGGGAGCGCCCAGGAATGCAGCGACTGAATCCGCCGGATCCGTCCGATTACACTTCCGACCAGAAACGCGTCGCCGATGCGGTGACGAAAACGCGCGGATCCATCCGCGGGCCGTTCGGGGTCTGGCTGCATTCGCCCGGCCTTGCAGATCCCGCGCAGCAGGTCGGCGCCTTTCTCCGCTACGGCTCCAAGATGCCCGGAAACCTGCGCGAATTGATCATCATCACGATCGGCCGGCACTGGGGCGCTCAGTACGAATGGTACGCCCATGCCGCGATCGCCATCGACGAGGGCGTATCGGCCGACGCCGTCGAGAAGCTGCGCAACAAGCAGGTGCCGGAGCCGCTGACCGACGACGAACGGATGGTCCACGAGCTTGCGACCGAAATCGTCACCAGCGGTCGGCTGTCGGAGGCGAGCTACCGGAGGGGCGTCGACGGATTGGGCGAGGAGCAGATGGTCGAGCTTGTCGGGCTGTGCGGCTACTACACGCTGATTTCCTTCACGCTCAACGTTTTCGACGTTCCCGTGCCGGACGGCGTCGATCCGCCGCTCGAGGTCTGATCGACGTCATTCGCCCTTGAACTGGGGCTCCCGCTTCTCGAAGAAGGCGGCCATGCCTTCCTTGTGGTCTTCCGACAGCACGAGGCACGACTGCGCCAGACGTTCGATATCGCGGCCTGTATGCATGTCGGCGTTGACGCACATGTTGACCACGTGCTTCGCCATGCCCATCGCGTAAGGCGAATTCTTCAGCAAGCGCTCCGCGTAGGAATAGGCCCGGTCGAGAAGCTGTTCGTCCTTGTAGACCTGACAGACGAGGCCGATGCGTTTCGCCTCGGCTGCGATGATCGGGTCGGCGGAGATGATCAGCTCCTTCGTTTTCGCGAGCCCGATGTGGTGGATCATGCGGTTGCACGCACCCGACGCGGGGATCGCGCCCAACTGGTTTTCGACGAGGCAGAAGGTCGCGTTCTCGGACGCCAGCGTGATGTCGCAGGACAATGCCAGTTCGACGCCGCCGCCGTAGCATAGCCCGTTGATCGCGGCGATGACGGGAACTTCGAGCGCCTCGATGTCGTCGAACGCCTGATGCGCCTGGCGGTAGTAGAACCGGAAGGCCGGCGGCTTGAGCTTGTCGCTGCCGAGCACGCTGAGATCGACGCCCGAGGAAAACGCGCGTCCGGCGCCGGTGATGATCAGGACCCGGATGTCGTCGCGGTAGGCGCACTGCGCGACGACGTCGCGCCATTCGTCGAACATCGTGCGCGTAAAGCTGTTGAGTTTGTCCGGCCGGTTCAACGTCATCGTCGCGATGCCGTCCTCGCGCACGTCGAAAGTGATGTCCTCGTATGCCATTTCGTCCTCCCAGAGTGATGCCCGGATCGTAGAAAGCGTCCGCACGCGCCGCAAGGGCTACACCGCCACCGCTTGCGTTCGGGCCGTGCGCTCGCCAATGTTGGGTAACGAAACGAGAGGGGGAAAGGGATGTATCCCGCATCGCGCATTCTGGACCGCGCCGTCCGGTTTTTTCCGGACAGGACGGCCCTGGTCGACGGCGACGTCCGTCTGACGTACCGCCAACTCGGAGACCGTGTGAATC
>JAYQUR010000363.1:0-3582 GCA_038148075.1 Alphaproteobacteria bacterium
CATCTACTGGGATCAGGGTTCCGCGCTCAAGCAGATCGGCGTGCTGGACGCCGGCAATCTCCCCATCGCCGGGCCCGAGGCGGCGCGCAAGGTCCTGAACGAGACCGATCCCTCCAACGTCTTCATGCAGGAAGCCTGGGCGACGAGCGAGGGCGAGCCGCTGTGAGCGTGCTGCGATGAGATTCGGCATCTGGACGCCGCTGCCGCATACGGTGCGCATAGAGCCCGCGATGCAGGCGGCGATCGACGACCTTACCGAGCCGGGCCGCGGCGGCGGGCATACGGACCGATCCTTTCGCATCGCGGCGGATCTCGTCCGGCGGGCCGAGGAACTCGGGTTCGACACGACCCTGATCGCGGAGCGCCATCTCGGCCCCGACCTGTCCGCCTGGATGGTCGGCGCCGCCATGGCGGCGGAAACGTCCCGCATCGAGCTGATGGTGGCGGTCCATCCCGGCATCCTGACACCGGCGGTCGCGGCCAAGATGGGCGCGTCGCTCGATCGCATCAGCGGCGGCCGCGCGGCGGTCAATATCGTCAACGGCTGGTACGAGGAGGAGATCGACCTGTTCGGTAACGGCGCGTGGCTCGAGCGGGGGGACGCGCGATACCGGCGGATGGAGGAGTTCGTCGCCGTCATGCGCGGACTGTGGGTGGAAGAAACGTTCGACTACGACGGCGAGTTCTACCGCTGCAATTCCGCCCGTCTTCCCCTTCGCCCGGTTCGCCGGCCGAACCCGCCGATCTATGCGGCGAGCGGCGCCCCCGCGGGCCGGGAGACCGTTGCGCGCCATTGCGATACCTGGTTCGTCACCTACGAGCCGGGTTACGCCAACGTTGACGCGAACATGGATCGGGTAGCGTGCGAGATCGCCGACATCCGGGAGCGCGCCGCCGCATACGGCCGGACGATTTCCTGCGGGGTGAACAGCCACGTTATCTGTACCGACAGCGTGTCGGAGGCGGAGGAACGCGTTGCCGAACTGGAGGAATACGGCGGTCGAGATCCGGTGTCCGCCGTAGCGGCCAAGGCGCTCGGCGCCGGGCTGGTCGGAACGCGATCGCAGATCGTCGATCGGCTAAGATACTACCGCGACATCGGGATCGATCTGCCGATGGTGCACTTTTTCCCGATGCACGAGGGCATGGAGACCTTCGCCGCCGGGATCATGCCGGCGCTCCGCGACTAGCATTTGGCGCATCCCAGCTCTTTACCGCCGCTCCTGCGCGGCTATTCTCCGGAAAACCGATAGGGAATCCCATGTCCGACAACCCGATGTTCACGCCCTTTACCCTCCGCGGCATGACGGTGAAGAATCGTCTCGTCATGTCGCCGATGTGCCAGTACTCCGCCGACGAGGACGGCACCGTCAATGACTGGCATGTCGTGCATCTCGGCAGCCGCGCGATGGGCGGCACCGGTCTCGTCATCACCGAGATGACCGACATCTCGCCGGAGGGGCGTATCTCGCCCAACTGCGCCGGAATGTGGAAGCCGGAGCACGTGGATGCGTGGCGCCGGGTCGTCGATTTCGTGCATACCCATTCGGACGCGAAGATCGCGATCCAGCTCGCGCATGCGGGCCGCAAGGCGAGCTGCCACGTGCAGTGGGAGGGCGGCGGACCGCTGCCGGACGACCGCGCGTGGGAAATCATTGCGCCGTCGGCCATTCCGTTCTCGTCGGAAAGCCAGACGCCCCGCGCGATGGACCGGGCCGACATGGATCGTCTCGTCGAGGCGTTTGCGCAGGGAGCGCGGTGGGCGGACGAGGCCGGCTTCGACATGATCGAGATTCACGGCGGGCACGGTTATCTGATCTCGAGCTTCATCTCGCCGCTGTCGAACACCCGGAACGACGAGTATGGCGGGCCGCTGGAGAACCGCATGAAGTTCCCGATGGAAGTGTTCCGGGCGGTACGGGCCAACTGGCCCGACGACAAGCCCATATCGATGCGGATTTCCGCCTACGACTGGGTCGATGGCGGTACCGAGGTCGACGATGCCGTCGAGATCGGCAAGATGATGAAGGAGGCGGGCCTCGACATACTCGACGTCTCGAGCGGCAACGTGACGGACGATCCGCGGCCGCGGGTCGAGGGTCTGTTCCAGACGCCGTTCAGCGAGCGCGTCCGCGCCGAGGCGGGCATCCCCACGATGACCGTCGGCAATGTCGGCGGGCCGGAGCAGATCAACGAGGTGATCGCCGAGGGCAGGGCCGACCTGTGCTGCATGGCGAAGGGCCAGCTTTTCGATCCGTACTTCGCGCACCATGCGGCGACAGCGTTGGAGGTCGAGGAATACGCCTGGCCGAAACAGTACGGCGCGGCGAAGTTCTTCAAGCCGGTGGACTGACGCCGGGCCGTCCCGTCTAGAGAACGAGTTTGTCGAGGTCGACCGGCGGCGTCGATTTCCAGATGCCGGAGCCATGTGTCTGGGCGATGTTCTCGAAGTGCATCAGCTTCCACAAGGTGTTGTCCAGATCGGTGCCCTTGGCAGCGATGTATTCGTCGAGATCGATGACGGCGTATCCCGCCTCAACCATCCGGCGGCTCAGGTCGAACGTCACCGGGCCTCGTTTGGCCCGACAGGCGCCGACGATGACGTCGCCCCGTTTCTTGAGCACGTCGCAGGCGATGTTCATGCTGTCGTCGGTGTTGCTGGCGATCCGCATCAATGCGCGACGGGAGAGCGGTCCCCAAGGCCAGCTGTCCAGCGACGGGGCCCTGATGGCGAACAGGTCGACCCGCACCATCTTCGGCGGCTTGGTATTGAATTTCTGCGGATCGACGTTCGTCTTGATGATCAGCGTATCGCCGTCGACGACGCCGGCGAGAAGTCCCGAGACCGTTTCCGCCGCGGCGGGCGCGGAAATGAGCAGGGCGGCAGCAAAGGCGATCGCGCGCATGGGGGCCTCTCGATCCGGAATGGCGGGTTTCGTCCCGGATTGTGCCATTTCACGGTTAACCGGGACCTAAGGACCGACTGAGATAAACCGGCCATACGGCCGGGTATGCGGTTATCCACCGGAATTTCCCGTTTTATCCCCCGGAAAGTCGGCGCCGTTGTGGGTAAGTAAAAAAAAATAATTGAGGGTGCGCGGAGCGGCGCGCATTAGTCATCTGTCAGCGCGATGGAACTCGCATTGATGGGTGGGTGGCCCACCAAGGATGGACGAGCCGGTTCCGAGGCATTCGAGTTCATCCCGACGGGGTCAGGCTAAAGCCGGGGGCGGCTGCGGCCACCTTCTCCGGCGCAAGCCGGTTTTGAGCCGCCGGATCCTGGTCCGGCGGTTTCGTCGTTTCAGGGTACCCGAAATGAAAACGTCCCGGCGCATGGGTGGGTCGGAACGCCGGGACGTCATCTTGTCAGCACGGTTTGGGTGGAACCGCAGTACCATTTCTAGCGGGTTCGACGAGAATCACAACAAGGTGTAGGGGCGGGTCGCAATATTGCCCTATCGCATCCGCTTTGCCGTCTTGACCGGCGCTCGCGCCGCCGGGAAACTTAGGCATGCCGTCTCCATACGAACTGCTGGGCGTCGACCGCGGCGCCGATATCGAAGCCATCAAACGGGCCTACAG
>JAYQUR010000364.1:0-3578 GCA_038148075.1 Alphaproteobacteria bacterium
CTCAGGGGTAGAGCGCAACCTTGCCAAGGTTGATGTCGTGAGTTCGAATCTCATCACCCGCTCCATTTTCTCCTTTTTCTTTCAGACCTCCGGCCCGCCGGCGACGCGCTCGCGCAGGCTGCCCCTCAGGATCGCCGCCAGGCCCGAAAGAACCGCTTTGGGCACCGGTATCGGCACCACGCGCCGGCCGAGCCGTGCGCGCGCGAGCGCCGCGGCGAACGATCCGAACGACATGCGCTCGGCGCTTGCGAGCGCCGGCGGCGTTTGTCCCGACCAGCCCCGTTCGGCCAGCGCGATCAGTCCGGCGACCACGTCGTCGACGTGGATCGGCTGTACGGCGGGCGAGCCCGCCGGCGCGGGAAGGAACGGTGCCCGGCGCATCACGTCGAGGAGCTGACCGGCGGGCCCGCGCCACGATCCGCCGCAGACGAAGGCGATCCGGACCGTGATCTCCCTGTCGCCGTCGAGTAGCCGTTCGGCGGCGAGTTTGACCGCGCCGTACCGGGTTGGCGCGGACGCCGTCGCGGACTGGCTCCCGGCATAGAGGAAACGGATTGCGCCCACCCGGCGCGCGGCGTCTCTCAGGTCGCGCACGGCGCGAAGGTTGGGCGATGCGGCCGGGTCGTCCTTATCGGCATGCCAGTCATGGGCGAGATGGAAGATCCAGTCGGCGCCGGCCAGGTCGCTCTCCGGGACCGGGTCGCCGATGCGCCATTCGATGAAAACGTCGTTTGCGGCGAGGCCCGGCGGCGGGTGCCGGCCGAGTGCCGTCACGCGGCACCCCGATTCTTTCAACCGGGTCAGGAGCGACGAACCGATGAAGCCGCTGGCGCCCGTGACGACGGCGTGCCGTTTTCCGGGCCGTACGTCGTCAGTCATGCGCGGACAAACCGTAGCGCCCGGCGGTCCCTCGCGAAAGCGTGCGTTGCACCCGCACAGTTACCTGCTCTGTCAGTCTCGATCCGCCGATGATGGCGGAATCAGGGCGCGAAGAACAGGGCGTTGACCGCCCACAGGGCAAGGACCGAAAATGCGCCGTATGCCGCGACGAAGGCGAGGTTGGGGCCGAATATCAGCTGTATGCGCGGCACCCGGAACATCGCGCTCGCGGTCGCCGTCGAGACCGCCGTGACGCCTACCATGGATGCGAAGGCCCAGCCGATCAGGGCCGCTTCCATCATGACGGTGTCCGCGATGCCGGTATCGAGGGGCATGAACACGACCAGAACGACGATAATCGAGACGAGCTGGTGAATGCCGGCGAGGGCCGCCAGCGTAATCGTGCCGATGACCGCGGCGAGCACCGCCCAGACAGGCAGGTGGAGCCCGGCGATGATTTCCCCGAGCCCGATCGACTGGACGGTTCCTTCGAGGATTCGGCCGAGGATGAGCGCCGTCGTCACGACCACGACCTCGTCCGCAACCCGCGACGCACCCTGCCAGGTCTCGCGGGCGACCCGGCCCGTCTGCGTCAGCCGTGCGCCGAGCAGCGCGGCGAAAGCGAGAAGCGGTACCGCGGCGATCAGGGCCTTCAGGGTGCTCAGGCCGGCGACGCTCGACAGGATGGCGATCAGGGCGGCGCAGACGGCGACCGACGGAACGATCGGCGCGAAGCCGAGAACCGCCCGCCAGAGGTCTCCGAGGCCGACGTCTCGGGCGTACATGACGTGCGCCAGAACCAGCCCCGCAACCGCCATCGCGATGCCCAGCGTCATGATCTCCCATGCCGGGACGCCCGGAATCTGCTGAGCCGCGAAGGCCGCAGCTACCCAGAACGGCGACCACAGAGGCGCGAGGCACATGCCGCGCTGGCTGACCTCTGCCGCCCGCCGCCGGGTCTCCGTATCGGCGTCGCGGTCGAGAATCGGCGACAGGATCGCCATCACGCCGACGACGAGGACGGCGCCGATCAGATGCGCCCCCACGAGAAACGCGCTGTTGGTCTCTTCCTTGCGCAGGCCTCCGAACAGGCCGCGCGCGCGGGAAATTTCCGGT
Source organism: Alphaproteobacteria bacterium (assembly GCA_038148075.1). GTDB lineage: Bacteria > Pseudomonadota > Alphaproteobacteria > MPNO01 > UBA830 > JAYQUR01. The sequence continues at coordinate 1,996 of JAYQUR010000364.1, forward strand.
CGCGTGTCGGCCACCGCGCGAAGCAGCACGATCGATCCGAAAAACGCCATGAAGACGCTCGCATTCTGGACTCCGCGGAAGAAGCCGTCCCACTGGTCGAAAGAGGCGGCGAGCGCGACGGACAGGACGGCGAGCGGCAGGCACAGGTACCATGTGCCGAGCCTGAGCCGCGGCGCGGCCATTGCGATGAAAAGGATCATCAGCCAGCCGGAGACGGCGGAAAGCTGCGGTGCGTGCCAGACGAGACGGACGAGCTCGAGCGCCCAGAGCGTCAGCAGAACCGGCTCCGGCCGCACGAATCGGAGGAGCGATTGCATGGGAATCCGTTGGAGCGGGGACCGCGTCTACATCCCACGCCGCGACGCGCAGTTCAAGCGCGTCAGTAGTCGATGACGGAGGACGAGACCAGGAATGTGCCGATCGCGATGCCGTAGAAAACGATCGCCGATCCCAGAATAAAGACGAGGTTCCCAGCGGTCCGGATCGGGTTGCCGGCGCGGTCCGAGCGGCGCCGTTCGCGTCCGCGGCGTTCCGGTCCGCCGACGATGGTGACGTACCAGCGCCGCGGCAGGAATGGGAGAGAGAGCCGGATGTTGACCGGGTGGCCGTTCCAGTCGGTCGTGCCCGCCGCCGATGCTATGGCGCTTCTCTGGCGTGCCGTAAGGCTCCCGAGAATTTCCGGCGGCAACCGGTCGAAAAGGGCGGCCTGGGCGTTGCTGTCGTGGAGGGAACCGTCGGGCATATTTTCTTTGCTTCGTTTGTGCGGATTAACGTTGATTTCACAATAAATTGGTTAATTTCCTGTATATCGGCGGCCATATGAGGGCCGATAGTAGGCGCCGCCGGCGAAATACGGGCCGGGGCCTCAGCATTAGGACAGAAAAAAGATGTCTATACATTCGAACCGAAGCAAGACGGGCCTCGTCGATTCCATCGTGAGGAAGGCGAAACGCGGCAAGGCGAAACGCGGCGCCGTCGTGGAGCGTTTCGTCCGGGCGTTCTTCGCCAACGTGTCGCCGACCGACTGCGCCGAGTCCGGCGCCGAGCCTTTGTACGGTGCGGTTACCTCCATCTGGGAATACGCTCAGTCTCGCGAATCCGGCACTGCGAAGGTGCGGGTCTTCAACCCGGAATCGAAGAAGAACGGCTGGGATATCGGGCACACGGTCGTCGAGATCGTCAATGACGACATGCCGTTCCTGGTCGATTCGGTCACGGCGGAGCTGAACCGGCGGAACCTGACCGTCCATCTCGTGATCCACCCCATCATGACGGTGGCCCGCTCGAAGGCGGGCCGGTTGAACGACGTCGTCGAGGAGGCGGACTCGCCGGACCTCGTCCGCGAATCGGTGATGCATATCCAGATCACCGAGCAGACCGACCCGGCAGCGCTCAAGGACTTGCAGGCGGGACTCTCGCGCGTTCTCGAAGACGTGCACGCCGCGGTCGACGACTGGCGGCCGATGCGCGTCATGCTCGCCGACGTCATCGCCGGGCTCGACCTTCAGGCGGGCGTCGTTCCGCGCGAGGAGATCACCGAAACTGCGGACTTTCTGCGCTGGCTCGAGGCGAACAACTTCACG
>JAYQUR010000365.1:0-3571 GCA_038148075.1 Alphaproteobacteria bacterium
GACGAGGAACATCAGTTCGAACAGCAGGATGATGAGAAGCGGCGGCAGGCCGAGCGACTGGATCCCCTCCACGATTACGCCCGGCATGTGCGACAGGGTGACGAAATAGCTGAACACCGCCGCGCCCATGATGATGATGTATATCATCCCGGTATTGGCGGCCGCCTCCCCAAGGCTCTGGAGGAAAATTTCCTTCGTCATGTTGCCGCGGAAGATCGTGAACAGGATGGCGAGCGACGCGCCCACGGCCGCCGCCTCGGTCACCGTGAAGACGCCCGTGTAGATGCCGCCCGAAACGACGGTCGCGAGAAACACGACGCCCCAGCATTCCTTGAGGACGATCAGCCGTTCCTTCCACGGAACGCGCTCGCCTGGAGGTCCGGCTTCCGGGTTCATTCGGACGTAGATCGAGATCGTGATGAAGTAGAACACCACCGCCAGCAGCCCCGGGATGAACGAGGCGGCGAACAGCGTGATGATGTCCTCTTCGGTCAGGATGGCGTAGAGGATCATCACCACCGACGGCGGGATGATCATGCCCAGCGTCCCGCCGGCCGCAATACAGCCCGACGCTAGCGTTGGCTGGTAGCCGCGCGACAGCATCTCCGGCAACGCCATGCGCGAAAACGTCGCCGCCGTCGCGACCGACGAGCCGCAGACCGCGCCGAAGCCCGCACATCCGCCGATCGTGGCCATCGCGAGTCCGCCCCGGCGGTGGCCGATGAAGGCGTAGGCGAGACGGTAGAGATCTGCCGACAGGCCGGCCGCACCTGCGAAACTGCCCATCAGCAGGAACAGGGCGAGGACGGCGAGCCCTTCGTTCGCGATCGCGGCCGACGGCTCGGTGCCCAGAAGCGACGCTGCCGGCTCGAACCCGATGATGAAGCCGACGCCGAAAAAGCCGGTGAGCCCCATCGCGATTCCGATCGGCACGTGCAGCGCGATCATCAGGAACATGCCGGCGAGGCCGACGGAGCCGACGAGAATGGGATCCATGCGCTACATCCCCGCCCCGGTCGGTACTTCGCCGCGTCCCGTGACCGCCGTCGCCAGTCTCTGGACGAGGACGAGAAGCTGCACCGGCAGACACATCGCGATGACGGCCGTCGTCACCCACCACCACGGCACGATGCTCATCTCGATGGTGCCGGTCACCCGGTCGTTCGCCTGGTAGTCGAGCGTCAGACGCAGGAACTGCCAGGCGAGCATCGAGAAGAACAGCATCGTGAAGCTCGCCCCGAACGCCTCGAGCCAGGCGCCGCCGCGCCGTCCGAGCCCCTTGCCGAGGAACCGGATGGTGATGTTATGGCCCTGCAGCAGTCCCGCCGGAAAGCACGACGCGATAACGACGGCGTAGATCACCTCGCCGAGATCGCTGAAGCCCGGGATCCGCGCCAGGCCGAGATAGCGCATCGACGCGTCGAACATCGTCAGCATCGCCATCACAACGAGGCCGGTGAACCCGATCGTGGCGACCAGCCGCGTGAACCGGTCCAGCCTGTCGCGCAGGCCGAGGATCGTCTCCATGCGAAAGGGCTTTCCGGGCGGCCCGCTCTCCCTTTACGAGCCCTTGCGGACTTCTTCGAGCGCCTTCTTGTAGGTGTCGTAGATCTTCTGGCCGTTGGGCGTCTTGGCGATCCACCAGTCGTGCACCGACTGCGCCCGCTTAACGCCGGCTTCCTTCTCCGCGGCGAAATCCGCAAACGTCAGGTCCTTCTTGGCGAGGCGTTGGTCGCGGATCTTCTTGGTTTCGCCGTCATAGGCGTCCCCGCCCCATTTCGCGATCGTATCTCCGCCCCATTTCTCGAAGGCGGCCTTCTCGGCGGCCGACAGGCTTTCGTGGCGTTTCTTGTTCATCAGCAGGATGAAGGGAATGACGCCGACCGGCGCCTCGTAGACGTGGGTGACGAGAGAGAACGTCTTGAACGTCCGCATGCCGGTATAGCCCTGCACGACCGCGTCGAGCACGCCGCGCTTGAGCGCCGTGTTCATCTGGGGCGAGCTCATGGTCTGGGGTGCGGCGCCGACCGATTTGATCCACTCGGCGTGGACCGGGCCGATCGCGCGAATTTTCATGTTCTTCAGGTCGTCGATCGACTTGACCGGCTTCGACGAGAACACATGGCCCGGCGCGGCGGTCCAGATGCCGATCGGCGTGGTGTCCTCGAAACCGCTGAGCAGTCCGGCTTCGTAAAGCTTCCAACCGGCGTACGATCCTTCCTTCGCGGACGTCGCCATGTAGGGCAGGTCGAGAACCTGCAGTTCCGGGAACTGTCCCGCAGTATAGCCCGGCAGCACCCAGGCGATGTCGGCAACGCCGTTCTTAACCAGCTCGTACTGCTTGAAGGGGCTCTTGCCCAGCGTGCCGCCCCAGTAACCCCGAAGGGTCGAACTGCTGCCGATCTCCTTCTGCACCGCCGCCAGCCACGGTTTGATGACCGTACGGACGCCGACGCTTTTCTCGGGAACGAACGATCCGATCTTGATCTCGGCTGCAGCCGCTGCGGTCGTGACGAAAGCGGCCAGGGTCAGCCCGGCGGTCGCTGTCGCAATCAGGGTCTTGCGCATGATGTCCCTCCAGAATTCTTTCCGAAATTCGTATGTCGGGAAAATTCTGGCGCATCTCGCGCGGCGAGTCACCCCGTCGGGAAAGATTCAGGCGAGCGAGTCGATCCTGTCCGGCATGTCGAGAAACGATTTCATCGCGTGCCAGAAGCGGGCGCGGTTGACGCCGAGCTGGGTGTTGTGGGCCATGCCGCCGATCGAGACGAGCTGCTTGTCGCGGTGCGGCAGACGGGCGAAGAAATCCATCACGTCCTCGTCCGTGGCGATGCCGTCATGGTCGCCGCGGACGATCAGGACGGGACAGACGATCTTTTCCGGCTCGACGACCGGCAGGTTGGCGCACATGTCGTAATAGGTGCCGTTCGGCACGCTGCCGCCGCCGTTGTCCATTTCCGACTTCGCCGCCGCGGGCGCCAGCTCCGGGATGGTGAGGCCGGTGACGTCGCGGGTGAAGACGCCACGGTAATAGTCTTCGTCGACGATGCGCCTCGGGTTGTTCTTCCATTCTTCGAGCCGTTCCGCGCGCTTGATCAGTGTCGGCGAATCCTTGCCGGTATAGGTGAGGGCGGCGAAGACGATCTTGCTCACGCGTTCCGGACAGGCATTGGCGAATGCCCCGGCGCGTAATGCGCCCGACGACTGGCCGAAATAGACCGCGCTTTTCCGACCGGTTTCGCGCTCGACGACCTCGGCGGTGACCTTGAGGTCCTCGACGCCGCAGGCGATGTCGGAGCTGCTTTCCGTGTGGGTCGACCGGCCGTAGCCTTCGTGATCGACGGTCCAGACGTCGTAACCGACCTTCGCGAACGCCTCCATCAGCGAATAGCCGGGATGGCCCGGCACGTCGAGGTCGTAGCTCGACCGTGCGGAGAAGGACGAGCCGTGGACGAGAAACAGCACCGGTGCGTCGCCGGTGGCCGGGCGCCGGCGGTACATCTGCAGCGTCACGTCGCCCTTCTGCGCCTGGTGTTCCTCGAAAACGATATCGGTCATGCAGCCTCCTTGG
>JAYQUR010000366.1:0-3525 GCA_038148075.1 Alphaproteobacteria bacterium
GCATCCCATCAGATACGCCCATTTTCGCGGACGGAAGCGCATTCAACAAGCGGGGGCGCAGGATTGGATCCGCGCTTTGGCGGAAATGTGCAAAAACACGCGAAAGCCCTTGATTCAATGTGATTTTCTAGACATGACGATTACGATTCGTTAAGGTTAATGATCTAGGCGTTAACCCTTAGACTTCCTATTCGACGGAACGCGGAATTGCCGGACGTAGACTCCCGAGAATCGCGACCTGAATCCTTTTCCTATGTCGGTCGCTACGGCCACAGCACGCTGCATGTAGCCCTCAGTATTCTCGTCGGCGGACTGTTTCTGGGCGCCGTCGCCGGTCCCGCCGTCACCGGACATGCGGAACTGCCGCCGCCCGAGACCCGAATCGTCACGGCCGCCGGGCCGGCCGACCCGCGCGAGCCGGTCGAGGTTCCCGCCGAACTGACCGACCCCGAGCCGACGATCGTCGCGTCCGTCGACAGCACCGAACCCGCCCCGGTTAGCGGAGACGACACGCTGATCGGCTCTGCACGGCCGACCGAACGGTCCCAAAACGTGAAGGTGCGCAGCGGCGATACGCTGATGTCGCTGATGCTGTCGGCGGGTATCGACCGCGACGAAGCGCACGAGGCGGTCGCAGCCCTGCGATCCGTCTTCGACCCCAAGGATCTTCGCGCCGGCCAGCAGGTGCGCCTCACGCTGTCGCCCGAAGACGAACTACAGGAAATGGCGCTCGACCCGAGCGTCGTCAAACGGGTCGCCGTGCGCCGCGACGACGGCGCGAGCTTCAAGGCCTTCGAGACCCAGAAAGCGCTCACGCGTCAGCTCGCCTATGCCGAGGGCCGAATCCGGTCGAGCCTTTACAAGGCCGCCGTCCGCGCCAGCGTACCGCTGCCGGTCCTCGAGGAACTGATCCATATCTATAGCTGGGACGTCGACTTCCAGCGCGAAATCCAGCCCGACGATGCCTTTGCTGTCGTTTACGAGCGATACGTCGACGAGGACGGGGATTTCGTGCGTCACGGCGACGTCATCCAGGCGCGTCTAACGCTGTCCGGCCAGGACAAGCCGCTCTACCGTTTCGAGATCGAGGCCGGCATCGTCGATTATTTCGACGACACCGGAAAGAGCGCCAAGCGCGCCCTGATGCGCACCCCGATCGACGGCGCCCGCTTGTCCTCGCGTTTCGGCAAGCGGCGTCATCCGATTCTCGGCTACACGAAGATGCACAAGGGCATCGACTTCGCCGCGCCGCGGGGAACGCCGGTCTATGCCGCGGGCGACGGCACGATCGAAGTCCGCGGGCGCAACGGCGGTTACGGAAATTACATCCGCATCCGGCATGTCGGCAATTTCGCCACCGCTTACGCGCACCTGAAAGGCTTCGCACGCGGCGTGACGCCTGGCAGCCGCGTCCGCCAGGGACAGGTCATCGGTTATGTCGGCAGCTCCGGGCGCTCCACCGGACCGCACCTGCACTACGAAATTCTGAAGAACCGCCGCCACGTCAATCCGCTGGCGGTGAAGATGCCGTCCGGCCGCAAGCTGACCGATTCCCAGATGGCGCGGTTCCAGACGGAACGGGGTCGCATCGATACGCTGGTCGCCGGGCTTCGCCGCGACATCCGCCTGACCCAGCGCTAGACGCCATTTCCATCGAAATAACGGCCTGTCCCGGACCCCGGGACAGGCCGGTTTCGCTAACGGGCCCCGCTACTCGGCGGCGAGCGGTTCCGCCGCGGCGCCGTTTATGATCAGGCCGTTCAGATCGGCGCTGACGGTCACGGTGCTGCCGTCTTCGATACGCCCTTCGAGCAGCATCGTGGCGAGCGGGTTCTGCAGGCTCCGCTGGATCGCACGCTTCAGCGGCCGCGCGCCGTAGACCGGATCGTATCCGGCATCGGCAAGCCAGGTCAGCGCCGCATCGTCCAGCTCGAGCCGAATGTTCCGGTCCTCCAGCATCTTGCGGAGACGCTCGAGCTGGATGTCGACGATACCGGACATGTGCGCCCGGGTCAGACGATGGAACAGCAGCACCTCGTCCAGCCGGTTCAGGAATTCGGGCCGGAACGCGCCGCGTACGACCTCCATCACCTGGCTGCGGACCGCCTCGACGTCCTCGCCTTCCGCCTGGTTCGCGAGGATCTCGCTGCCGAGGTTCGAGGTGAGGATGATCAGCGTGTTGCGGAAATCGACCGTCCGTCCCTGCCCGTCCGTCAGCCGCCCGTCGTCGAGCACCTGAAGGAGCACGTTGAACACGTCCGGGTGCGCCTTTTCGACCTCGTCGAACAGGACGACCTGATAGGGTCGACGGCGGACCGCCTCGGTCAGCGCGCCGCCCTCCTCGTACCCGACATAACCGGGAGGCGCGCCGATCAACCGGGCGACGGAGTGCTTTTCCATATATTCCGACATATCGAGCCGCTGCATCGCAGTCTCGTCGTCGAACAGGAAAGCCGCCAGAGCCTTGGTCAGTTCGGTCTTGCCGACACCGGTCGGCCCGAGGAACAGGAAAGATCCGAGCGGCTGGTTGGGGTCCTGCAGCCCCGCCCGGGCCCGCCGGACGGCGTTGCTGACGGCAACGATCGCCTCGTCCTGGCCGATGACGCGGCCACCGATTACGTCCTCCATCCGCAGCAGTTTCTCGCGCTCGCCCTCTAGCATCTTTTCGACCGGAATGCCGGTCCAGCGCGAGACGACCGATGCGATATCCTGGTCGGTCACCTCCTCGTCGAGCATACGGCCTTCGCCGCCGCCTGCGTCCTCGAGCTTCTTCTCGAGATCGGGGATGATACCGTAGGCGAGCTCTCCGGCCCGCGCGAGATCGCCGTCGCGCTGGGCCCGCTCGAGATCGATCCGGGCGGCATCCAGCTCTTCCTTGAGCTTCTGCGAGTCCGCAAGGTGCGCCTTCTCGGACTGCCACACGGCCGTCAACTCGGCCGATTTCTGTTCGAGTTCGGCGAGATCCTCCTCCAGTTTCTCCAGACGATCCCTCGACCCCTTGTCGGTTTCCTTCTTCAGCGCTTCGCGCTCGATCTTGAGCTGGATAATCCGCCGGTCGAGTTCGTCGATTTCCTCGGGCTTGGAATCGACTTCCATGCGCAGCCGCGAGGAGGCTTCGTCGACGAGGTCGATCGCCTTGTCCGGGAGGAATCGGTCGGTGATGTAGCGGTTCGACAGGGTCGCCGCCGAGACGATCGCACCGTCGGTAATGCGCACGCCGTGGTGGACCTCGTACTTCTCCTTGAGACCGCGCAGTATCGAAATCGTGTCCTCGACCGTCGGCTCGGAGACGAACACCGTCTGGAACCGGCGGGCGAGCGCCGCGTCCTTCTCGATGTGCTTGCGGTATTCGTCGAGCGTGGTCGCGCCGATGCAGTGCAGCTCGCCGCGCGCCAGCGCCGGCTTCAGCATGTTGGACGCGTCCATCGCGCCTTCCGCGGCGCCGGCGCCGACCAGCGTGTGCAACTCGTCGATGAACAGGATGATGTCGCCGTCCTCGGCGGTGATCTACTGAAGGACGGCCTT
>JAYQUR010000367.1:0-3507 GCA_038148075.1 Alphaproteobacteria bacterium
GCATACGCGCGCCGCGCCGTTCGCGATGCCGCGGTCGAGGTCGCGGTCGATGCCGGCGCGCATCATTTCCTCGTTGATGTCGCAGATGACGGCACTGCCGCCGCCGCGGCGCAGGAAACCGGACGCCACGTCGCCGGTGCCCCCGGCGACGTCGATCAGCCGCATGCCCGGACGCGGCGCGACGCGGTCGAGAAGCGCTGCCTTCCACAACCGGTGCAGCCCGCCGGACATCAGGTCGTTCATCAGATCGTAGCGCCGTGCGACGGAATCGAAGACGCCGCGGACGAGACCCGTGTGGTCGTCGGCGGCGACCCGGCGAAACCCGAAATCGATCTCGTCGGTACCCGGAGGCCCGCTGTGTTTTTCTTTTGATTCCATGCGTTTGAGGATAGCGCGCTCCTGCGCTTGCCGCTACCTTCTCGGCATGCCCGAATTGCCCGAAGTAGAGACCGTCCGGCGCGGCCTTGCCGCCGTCATGGAAGGCCGCCGCGTCGAACGGATCGAGGTGCGGCGGCGAGACCTGCGAATTCCGCTGCCCGGCGACTTCGAGGAACGGCTCGAGGGGCGAATGCTGGTGAAACTGGGACGTCGGGCGAAATATCTGGTCGGCGACTTCGACGACGGCACGGTGCTGCTCGCCCATCTCGGCATGTCCGGTCGCATGGTGATCGAAACGCCTGGCGACCTGCTCGGCGGGCGCCAGGTCGGCGATTTCGTCCACGACCCCGGCCGCCACGGCAAGCACGAACATGTCGTCTTTCACGTCGGCAACGGCACGGCGATCCGGTTTTCCGATCCGCGCCGCTTCGGGTTGATGGCGCTGACCGACCGCGCGTCCTATCCAGATCATCCGCTGATCCGCCATCTCGGCCCCGAACCGACCGGCGAGGACTTCACCGGACCGGCGCTGGCCGCGCTTCTGGCGGGCCGCAATACGCCTATCAAGTCAGCGCTGCTCGACCAGCGCGTCGTCGCCGGCCTCGGCAACATCTATGCCTGCGAGGCGCTGTTCGTCGCCGGAGTGTCGCCGAAGCGCAAGGCCGCGACCGTCCAGGGCACGCGCGCCGCTCGGTTGGCGGACGCGGTGCGGAACGTGCTCGCCGACGCCATCGCGGCGGGCGGCTCGTCGCTTCGCGATCACGTCGCGCCGACCGGCGAACTCGGCTACTTCCAGCACAGCTTCAAGGTGTACGGCCGGACCGGCGAGCCCTGTCCCGGCTGCGATTGCGGCGGCGCCGTCCGCCGCATGGTACAGTCGGGGCGGTCGACCTTCTATTGCAGCGCGCGGCAACGATAGGGAAGCCGAGACAAAGAGCCCAGGACAGGGAACCCATGAAACATCCCCTCGTATCGGTATTGCTTGCGATCCTGCTCGTTCTTGAGCCGCCGTCGGCGCGCGCGAACGACTATTTCGCGGCAATTGACGACTTGCCGGTCGCCCCGGGAATGGCCGAGGACGAGAGCGCGAGCGTCGTCTTCGACAGTCCCGCCGGCCGGATCGTGACCGTGGTCGCGACCGGGAGCGCCCGGTTGGCGGATCTCAGGACCTATTACGGTTCCGCCCTACCCGCGCTGGGATGGGAGCCGCAATCGGCCGATGCGTATGTCCGGGAAGGCGAGACGCTGACCTTTTCCTACAGCCGCGACGGGGACCGCTTGACGATGCGAATCCGTCTGGCGACAAGCGGTGCCGGAAACTAGCCCGAACCCGTTCTAAATGCTTGACGTTGCGGCCGGTCGCCCTTAAAAACGGCGACCGTTCTAGAGGATTCGATATGGCAAACACCACTTCCGCGAAAAAGCGCGTGCGTCGCGATCTGCGCCAGACCCGCGTTAACAGCGACCGCCGCAACCGCATTCGCACCTTCGTGAAGAAGGTCGAGGCGGCCATTCTTGCCGGCGACAAGGATGGGGCGAACGCGGCCCTGAAAGCGGCCCAGCCCGAAATCATGCGGGGAGTCACCCGTGGCGTCGTGCCGAAGAACACGGCCGCCCGGAAAGTCTCGCGTCTGTCGCGCCGGATAAAAGCGCTTTAAATTCAGACGTTTCAGCGTCTCGATACAGGGCCGGCCTTTGTGCCGGCCTTTTTCGTGGCCGGTTCGCGCCGATTCGATAGCCTGCGAACGGCTAGTCGATTCTTCCACAGGGTTATCCCGTACGCTTGTCTGTCAACCCGAAAAATTTTGTGCGGGCCGGTTTTTTTCGCTGATTCCGGCGGTCTCGGCGTTGCGCCTGCCGGGGCGTCCCGTTACAGTAATCTTGCGAGCCGACAGGGGGGCTCGTAAAGATTAAGAAGTCATCGGCGAAATAGAGATACTTTTAAGTAAAATCCCGACAGGTGGGCAGTAATTATTTTAGTTATTACTGTAGGGCGTGTGACTGAAAAGTAACGCAAAAAATCGCCGCGCGTTTTTTCAAGTCAAGGCGTCCGCCCAGACGCCGGGTACAAGGGGGCAATCGATGAACCAGTCATCCGCATCCGGTGTGGCTGCTGCGGGTCAGGCAAACAGCGCAGGATATGCCGGAGATGTGGACGTCGTTGCGGCTTGGGACGAGCTGCAGCGCAATCCCGACGCAAGAATGGTGGACGTACGGTCGAAGGCGGAGTGGACCTTCGTTGGCATTCCGGATCTGTCGCAGGCCGGCAAGGAGGTCGACCTCGTAGAGTGGCAGTCCTTCCCGACGATGGATCAGAACGGGACGTTCGTCGAAGAGGTTTCGGCGCGTATCGCCGACAGGTCGGCGCCGATCTATCTGCTGTGCCGGTCGGGCGCGCGGTCCAGGTCCGCGGCCATGGCGCTGACGGCGGCGGGCTACGGGACCTGCTTCAATGTCAGCGGCGGTTTCGAGGGGCCGCACGACGGCGAGAAGCATCGCGGAACGACGGATGGCTGGAAGGCTCGGGGCCTCCCCTGGGTGCAAGGATAAAAAGATGTCAGGGGCTACGATAAGCAAGGATATTTCCGCCCGGTGGACCCGTGTGCGCGGCGTGCTGCGGGCCGAGGTGGGCGATTCCGCCTATAAGAGCTGGCTCAAGCCGCTCAATCTGATCGACTATGCGGACGGCAAGGTTCGTCTTTCGGTGCCGACGCGGTTCATGCGCGACTGGGTGGCGAACCATTACGGCGGGCGTCTGAAGGAGCTCTGGGGCGGCGACGGCTCGCCCGTGACCGACGTCGAGATTTTCGTCCTTGCCGAAGGCGGGGCATCCGTGGAAGACGCTGCCGAAGAACCGGCCGCCGCGCCCGTGGCGCCGGCGGTGCGCAGGGCGCCCGAGCGGAACGAGGGCGATGTCGGCGCTGCGCTCGACCCGCGTTTCAAGTTCGACAATTTCGTGGTCGGCAAGCCGAACGAGCTCGCCTACGCGGCTGCCCGGCGCGTCGCGGACTCGCCGACGGCGACCTACAACCCGCTGTTTCTGTATGGCGGCGTCGGCCTCGGCAAGACCCATCTTATGCACGCCATTGACTGGCATATCCGTGAGCAGGACCCCAGTCGCCCTGTCGT
>JAYQUR010000368.1:0-3502 GCA_038148075.1 Alphaproteobacteria bacterium
CGCCGGGATGCCTCCGGGTCGCAGCTGGAACGACCGCTCCTCGATGACGATGTCTCGGTCGAGCGGTGCGAGCGTGCCGCCCTTGCCCGGCAGCCAGTCGTTTCCGCCGGCCCACAGCGGGTTGAGCGCTTCTACCGGCAACGGATCGAAGAACGCGTTTTCCTGGCGGAGCAGAAGCTTTCGCGCCGTCGTGAAATAAGGCGTCATCTCGGGCACGGCGTACATGCCGCGCAGCCGCGTATTCCAGTCGTCGAGATCGTCGTAGCGATAGAAATGCACGACCTGGTCGACCGGGCCGGTCCGCGTCGCGAAATAGCCGACAAGACGCTGCATCATCGGCCCGACGAGATCGAAACCGCGTTCTACGTTGGCGGCATAGAAATCCGGAACCTTGCCGGGTATCGCGCTATAGGCGCGGCGTTCGAATATCATCTGGCGGTCATTTCCCTGAACCGGTTCGAAGTCCGCAAGTTAGTTCGTTTTTCCCGTCGGCGAAACCGAACGCCGTCGCCCTTCGGGGCTTGCCTCCCCTCCGTCGATGACGGACGCTGGAGGCCATAAGCCGAAAGGCTCGACATCTCCGTCGACGCCGAAGCGTTCAACGAACCAGAGATTTACGCTGCTGCAGAAGGAACCGCCGCATGACCGCCTCCTACATCGTCCGCTATCACGGCTCCGCGCCAGACCCGGACGCTTTTCTTGCGCATTACCGGTCGAGCCATGCGTCGATCCTGCAGCGCTTTCCCGGCATCCGGTCGCTCGTCCTTCACCGCGGCGCCGATTTCGCCGATCCGTTTCCGGTAAATCCGGGCGGAAATCTCCTGATCGCCGAAATGCGCTTCGACGACCTTCCATCGCTGAACGCGGCGCTGGGCTCGCCGGCCCGCGCAGAGGCGCGCGACGATTTCGCCCGCTTCCCGCGCTTCGACGGCGACGTCACTCACCAGGCTTTCGTTTCCGAGAAGGTATTCTGACCGCAATGAGCGAAAACAAGCGACGCGTCCTCCAGCGGGATCGCAACCCGCATCTCTTCCGGCCGATCGAGTTCCGGTCCGTAAAGGCGGCCAACCGCATCATGCTGTCGCCGATGTGCCAGTACTCGGCGACCGACGGCATGCCGGAGGAATGGCATTACGTTCATCTGGCGAGCCGCGCCGTCGGCGGCGCCGGCATCGTCTTCACCGAGGCGACCCACGTCGCGCCGGAGGGCCGGATCACGCCAAATTGCCTCGGCATCTGGAACGACGATCAGCGAGACGCGTTTAAGCGGATCGTCTCTTTCGTCGCCGACCGGGGGGCGGTGCCCGCACTGCAGATCGGACACGCAGGCCGCAAGGCCTCGACGCGCCGGCCGTGGGATGGCGCGGGCCCGTTGATGCCCGACGATCCGGGCGGCTGGCAGGTGATCGGCCCGTCCGCCCTCCCCTATGCCGACTTCCAGACGCCGGAGGAAATGAACGGGGACGATATCGCACGCGTCCTGCAACAATTTGCCGACGCCGCCCGGCGCGGACGTGAAGCCGGCTTCAGGCTGATCGAACTACATGCCGCGCACGGATATCTCGCCCACAGCTACCTGTCGCCGCTCAGCAACATCCGCCACGACGGGTACGGCGGCACGCCGGAGAACCGGGCGCGCATGCTGCTTGAAACGGTCGATGCGATCCGCAGCGAATGGCCGGACGACCTGCCTCTGTTCGTGCGCTTGTCCTGCACCGACTGGGTCGAGGGCGGCTTGACCGTCGACGATACCGTCTCCGTCGCCCGGATGCTGAAAGCGTCCGGCAAGGTCGACCTGATCGACTGTTCGTCCGGCGGCAACGACCCGCGACAGCAGATCCCCATCCACCCCGGATACCAGATCCCCTTCGCCGAGCGTATCCGACGCGACGCGGAAATCGCCACATCCGCCGTGGGGCTGCTGCACAGCCCCGATTTCTGCGAGGAAATCGTCGCGAACGGCCGTGCCGATCTCGTCGTGCTCGGGCGGACGCTGCTTGCCGATCCGTACTGGCCAATGCACGCCGCGTCGCGGCTTCGGGCAGAGAACTTCGCCTGGCCGGTCCAGTACGAGCGGTCGGATATATTCTGAAGTGCGAAGGGCGGACCCGAAAGGTCCGCCCCGATACGCTACAGGATTGCTACGCGGACGCGACTACGCGGATCAGGCGCGCCCCCCGACGGCCCGATCCTTTTCGACCGCTTCATCGTCCGTCCCCGCCACTGCGGAACCGAGCTTCGCACGCTCGGCCGCGATTTCAAGACGGGCCATGATTTCCTTGATGCCCAGGTCTTCCGGCTCCTGATTTTTTAGCTTTGCGGCCGCCGGCGCCTCGTCCTCGCGCGCCAGCGCGGCGGCGTCGAAAACCAGCTGCGGATATTCGCTCGACCCGGTCGTCCGTTCGTCGATCAGCTCGGCTATCAGCAGGTCTTCTCCGACGTCCTTGAAGGAACCGTACTCGCCGGAGAAGGCTTCATGCTCCCCCATGGCGGGCGTCTCCTCGGAGGGCTCCTCCGCAACCGGGGGATTGTCGGCGACGACCTTCGGCACGAAACGCTCGATGATCTCTCCGGCGACCGCCGTCGTGCGGAACACGGGATCCTCGGAGAACTCGTCCGCCGTCTTCTCGACGATCTCGACCATGCGGCCGACGAGATCGGTCAGCGCGCGATTTGAGTCCTCGAGCTGCGCGATGCGCGCATGGCAATGATCGAGCTCGATCTTGCGGGCTTCGAACTTGATTTCCAGATCGTTAAGGATCCGGCCTAACGAGTGGTTATTGCGCTGGCGCGCCTCCTGACTCTCGATGAGCCGGTCGACAGCGCTACCCACGCGTTGCTGCAGATTTCCTAGATCGCTCATGCCGGTTCTCCCTTGTGGCACGTTTATTGGTGATGTGCCATTGGATCGCCGCGCTACTTAATGAAGCGTTAAATGCAGGCCGATTTTCAGAAAACTTTTACGAAAATTCGCCGGGCCGGCGCAGCCTGTGGATAACTTTCAGGATTGCGGCGCACGCGGCGCGAGAAGCAAGGATATCAGCGACAGAACCGGACCGATCGCCATTACGCACAAGGCCGCGCCCCACGCGGCGATCTCCGCCGCGCCGCCCGCTCCGTCGAGGGCGACGCCGAAGGCGACCGGTCCCAGGATTCCGCCCGAGAACCCGATAAAGGCCTGGACCGCCAGCGTCGCCCCACGCCGCGCCGGATCGGCGACCGCGATCGTCCCCGCCGTCGTCGCCGCGTTCCGGCCATAGGACGTCATCCCGAACAGGAGGCAAAGGACGAGCGTCAGCTCATAGGAAACACCCACCGTCAGACCCGCCGCGACGGCGAGCAGCGCCGATGTGGCGGACACGGCGATCAACAGCCGGCGTCGATCGTACCGGACTGCCAGTTCGCCCAGCGCCATCGCGGCGGGAACGCCGACGAACGCGACGACCGTCGCCCAGACCGCCGGGCTCCAGCCGCGCTCGGCCTCCGGCACGGCAGCCTGCAG